>NZ_JAOYTG010000011.1:0-129858 GCF_025847175.2 Paeniglutamicibacter sp. ZC-3
GAACACCACGGCGCCAGAACCCTCGAAGGTCTCTACGCACGCGTCGCGTCAAAGCTCCTGGCCCTCGCGGCAGGAATCTGGCACAACTGGAAAACCAACGCACCCCGCAAACGCTCCCTCACCGCCTACGACCACTGAAATGATTAGGACTTAATCATCTAGGCGATGGCGTCGACCATCGCGGTGAGCTCGGCGTGCAGCCCGGCGTCGCGGTCAATGGCTGTGCCGTCGATGGAGTTCACCGGGGTCAGCAGCCGCACGCTGGAGACCAGCCAGAGGCCTTCGGCAGCCAACAGGTCCTGCGGGGTCAGCGGCCCGTAGCCCAGTTCCCACCCGGCTTCCCGCGCGGCGGCAAAGATGGCGCCCTGGGTCGTACCGGGAAGGATGCCGGTTTCCAGGGTCGGGGTGATCAGCCGCTTGGTGTCCCCGTCACGGTTCGCCATGAGCACCGTGGACGTCGGGCCCTCCAGGACGATTCCGTCGCTGGAAACGAAGATGACATCATCGGCGCCCAGCTTCCTGGCATGGCGCAACGCTGCCATGTTCACCGCGTAGGACAGCGTCTTGGCGCCCATCAGCAGCCACGGGGCGCGCTCGGCGACCCGCGAGTCGTAGCCGCGATCCAGGAAGATCACCGAGACCCCGCTCTCGCGCTGCTTTCGTCCCAGCTCCGGGGCGGGGGAGACCATGACCCAGGACGTGCCGTGCCCGGTGCCCTCGGTGCCGCGGGTGGCCACGAGCTTCACGACGGCTTCCTCGCTGGGGGACTCGGCATCGTATGCTGCCACGGCCGTCTTGATCGCCGTGCGCCAGTCCTCCTCGTGCGGGATCAACAAGTCGCACGTCGAGGCCGAGACGCGCATCCGTGCCAGGTGGGCGTCGAGCTTGCGCACGACCCCGCGGGAGTACAACGCGGATTCGAAGATCCCGTCCCCGCGCGTCACTCCCTGGTCGAGGACCGAGAGCTGTGCGGTTGCGGCATCGGCGATGCGGCCGGCGGGAAAATCGCTGTCAAGGAACACAAGTGCAGTCATGGCTACCAGATTACCGCCGCGAAAGTGGTTCTCCGGTGTGCGCCGTGCGGGCGGTAGTCTGGGGTATGGCCGGCAATCCGGCTCTGGCAAGGAGGGATCCATGGACGCAGGCAACGACGCACTGGAGATTGGTGCAGCCCTGTGGTCGATCGCCGTGGGCATCGAGCTCACCATCCGCATCACCATGGTGGGAATCGTTCCGGGCAACCGTCGCCCGACCACCGCGATGGCGTGGCTCCTGGCCATCTTCTTCCTGCCCGTGGCGGGCCTGCTGCTCTACCTGCTTTTTGCCAACATCAAGCTGTCGCGGCGCCGCATCGAACGCCAGCGCCGCGTCAACGCGTCGATCCTCGAAGCCACCCAGCACCTGAGCGGGGACACATCGGCGCCCGATGCCCCGGACTGGGTGCTCTCTGCGGTCCAGCTGAACCGGAGGCTGGGCGCGCTGCCGCTGCAGGCCGGCAACGCGGTGGAGTTCATCACCGGCTACAAGGAATCCCTGGATGAAATGCGCCGGGAAATCGACAGGGCCCGGCGCTACGTGCACGTGCAGTTCTACATCATCGGCGACGACGAGCAGTATGTCGCCCCGTTCCTGGAGGCCCTGGAACGGGCGGTGGCGCGCGGGGTCAAGGTGAGGGTGCTCTTTGACCACCTGGGCTCATTGCGCGTCAGAGGCTACTTTTCCCTGGTGCGGCGGATGAGCGCCGCGGGCATCAAGTGGCGGCGGATGCTTCCGCTGGCGCCCTTCCAGCGCAGGTGGCGGCGCCCGGACCTGCGCAACCACCGCAAGATCGTGGTGGTGGACGGCCAGGTGGCCTTCACTGGCAGCCAAAACCTCATCGAGCCCGGATACAAGCGCAGCAGCGCGCACAAGCTCGGGCGGGAATGGGTCGAGCTCATGGCCAAGATCCGCGGCCCGCTGGTGACCAGCCTGGACGTGGTCTTCGCGACGGACTGGTCCCAGGAATCCGACGAAGACCTGCTCAACGACCTGGCGGTGGTGGAAGAGGCGATGACCGAGGCGCCGAACGCCGGGGAGGACCTGGGGCAGGTGGTGCCCAGCGGACCGGGTTTCGAGTCGGAAAACAACCTGCGGCTGTTCAACACGCTGATCTATTCGGCCACCGAGCGCCTCTCCATCACCAGCCCCTACTTCGTCCCCGACGATTCGCTGCTCTATGCCATCACCACCGCCGCCCAGCGAGGGGTGGCGGTGGAACTCTTCGTTTGCGAGAAGGGCGACCAGGCCCTCGTGCAGCACGCGCAGCAGTCCTACTACGAGGCCCTGCTGCGGGCAGGGGTGCGGATCTACCTCTACAAGGCCCCCGCGGTCCTGCATTCAAAGTGCATGGCGGTGGACAACGACGTGGTGGTCATGGGGTCCTCCAACATGGACATGCGTTCCTTCTCGCTGAACCTTGAGATCACCCTGATGCTCCTGGGCGCGGACCTGGTCGGTGAGCTGATGAAGGTTCAGGACATCTACCGGGCCAACTCGACCGAGCTCACCCTTGGGACGTGGAGCCGGCGCACCCCGGTGAACCGGTGGATCGACAACGTGGCACGGCTTTCAGCCACCCTGCAATAAGCCCGGCGCCGCCGAAGGAGGGCGCGGGGGGCCGTTCAAGGTCCCGGAAATACGCTGCCCAGCGCGGAAAGGACGCCGAAGGCCTTGGTCCTGACCTCGTCCCATTCCTCCTGCGGCGACGAATCGGCGGTGATGGCACCGCCCACGCCCAAGGACAGGTTCCAGGTGCCGGGGGCAGCGGCGCTGCCCATGACCAGGGTGCGGATGACGACCGACAGGTCGGCGGCGCCGGTGGCGGAAAAATACCCCACGGCCCCGGAGTACAGCCCGCGGGCCCTGCCGTCCTCGAGCACATCCAGGATCTCCATGGTGGAGACTTTTGGCGCACCGGTCATGGAACCGGCGGGGAACGCCGCGGCAATGGCCTCGGCGCGCGGGGCACCGGGACGCAACCTGGCGTCAATGGTGGAGACCATCTGGTGGACGCTCGCATAGCTTTCAATGGCGCACAGCCGCGGCACCGAGAGGGTGCGGGGATCGGCGAAATGCGACAGGTCGTTGCGCAACAGGTCCACGATCATGATGTTTTCGGCGCGGTCCTTGGGAGAGCTTTCCAGCTCCCGGACCAGTGCCAGGTCTGCCTCGGGCGAGTCACCGCGCGGCCTGGTGCCCTTGATGGGTTCGGCGCGCATCCAGCCATCGGAACCGATCGACATGAAACGCTCGGGAGAGGTGCTGGCCGCTGCCATGTCGCCAAAGCGCAGGTAGTGCGCGAAAGGCGCGGGGTTCGCAGCACGCAGCCGCAGGTAGTTCTCCCACGGGTCGCAGGGCACCGCCTCCGCGCGCAGGGACGTGGTCAGGCAGACCTCGTAGCTGTTGCCCAGGCGGATCTGTTCCTGTGCGGCACGGACCTTTTCCAAGTAGGCGGGGCGGTCGTCATGCGAGGTGAACGCGGGTGCCGGGACCAGCGGCGCGGGCACGGCGGCGGTGGTCGGCAGCTGTGGCAGCAGCTCCCGGACGCGGCCGAAGAAGCCCTCGGCGTCAGCGGCAGCGGTGGACAGCAGGTGCACCGTGGAGGTTTGGTGGTCAACGACTACTACTTGGGAGGGCCTGATCATGGCGGCATCCGCCGGCCCAGAGGGTACCTGCGCGTCCACCCGGATGTCGCTGCCACCGGTTTCCCGCTTGAGTTCGTACCCCAGGTAGCCCAGCCAGCCGGGAACAAACGGAATCTCGCCTTGCGCCGGCAGGAAGCCGGCGGCATCCCAGCTGCGGGCGAGCCAGTCGAAGAAGCCGCCCGCGAGCCTGGCCGTGGCGGTGCCCTCGCGCAAGATCCCCACCGCGCCGCGGTGTTCATAGACCGCGCAGTGATCGGTGGTGGCAGCGGCCATGATGGAGTAGCGGTTGCGTTGGCGCGGGTCCGCGAAGCCCAGGTTGCTGGATTCGAGCAGGACCGCGTGCCCGGCTTCGGCGTAGAGTGCTTCGAAGAGTGCGGCTGCGTCGGGAGCCGCCTGCAGTGCGGTGTGCACCGGTGCCTGGGCCGCGGACTCGGTGCGTTCGGGGGAGAGTGCCGGGGCACACCGGGGCAAGGCCTTCAGCGCGCGCAGCACGTGCTCGGGGGCGCTTCCGTCCGCCCGGTTCTCCACGGTGACATCGGCGTTCTCGGGGACCGCATCGGCGGCGAGATACGCCTCTTCCTGGGCTGCCCAATGGTCCCAATGCTCGGCAAAGACCGCACCGTCGCGTTCCAGCGCCCTGACCTTGCGCGTGGCATCGGGAACCTGGACCCAGATCACTGCATCGAGCAGTTCGCGGGCGGCGGCACAGCCGGCACCCACGCCCTCGATGATCACGACGGGTGCGGGGGAGAGCGTGGAGCGCGGACCGGGGGTGCTTGCCGCCCAGTCCCAGCTGTTCCAGGCCGCGGCCTCGCCGCGCGACAGGGGTGCAAGGACCTGGGTGACATAGTCGTGGGTGCCGGCTTCCAGGCCGTCCCATCCGGGGTAGATGTCCTCGAGGTGGAAGAGTGCTACCTCTCGGTGGCGGCGCAGCGCGGTGGCAAGTTCCGCGGCAAGCGTGCTCTTTCCCGCGCCCGATCTTCCATCGATGCCAAGGACCAGTACGGGGCTAGTTGCCACGTTGGGGCATGATGTGTGCGCGCACGTAGTCCAGAACGCCCGGGATGGCGGCGTTGACCATTTGCCAGCACAGGCGGAAGTCCGCCGAGTCGCCAAACCACGGATCATAAATGCCCTGGCCTTCGACCGGGGCCGAGGCCAGGGTCGTGTCGAAGGAGCGCATCATGCGCAAGTCGGGCCGGGGCACCGAGGAATCGGTAGGCAGCATCTTTGCCAGCGTCGCAAGGTGATCCTGGTCCATGGCCAGCAGCAAGTCGACACCGGTGATCATGGCGGGGTCCAGCACCCGTGCCACGTGCTCTTCGGCGTTGATGCCGTGGGACTGCAGGATGGCGGCGGCCCGCGGGTCGATCGCGTTCCCCACCTCGCCGTCGCTGGTGCCGGCGGACTCGACCGAGACGTCGACGATTCCCGCATCGCCAAGCGCGGTGCGAATCATGTACTCGGCCATGGGGGAGCGGCAGATGTTGCCCGTGGACACTGTGATTATCCGGAACATGGTTTTAGTCTAGGGCCCTGAAGCACCTCGTGACAGGACCAAACACGGTTCGCCGCGATGGTTATCGGATTGTGGCCTTGGCTGGGCCTTCCGAGGGGCCCGGCGCGGGGTTGCAGCGACTCAGTGGATGAAGACCAGCAGGGCTGCGACGAAGATGAAGAGCGTGCCGAAGACCAGATTCAGGATCCGCTGGCCACGCTCGGTGGCCGTGAAGCGGCTGAAGCTCTTGGCCGAGGCTGCGAAGAACAGCCACATCACCATGATGTCCACCGCCACGATGGTGCCGATGAAGACCAGGTACTGTGGCAGCGCGGGGGCATCGAGGCGAATGAACTGCGGTGTGAAGGCCAGGAAGAACACGATGGCCTTGGGGTTGAGCAGGTTGACCCAGAGCCCGCGCCTGAACATCGAGAGTGCCGATTCCCGGCCCTTGACGTCAAGCTCCGCCGCATCCTGCGGCTTGGCCAGGATCAGCCGCACGCCCAGGTACACCAGATAGGCGGCCCCGGCGTAGCGGATGGCGGTGAAGGCTGCCGGGGAACGGGAGACCAGTAGCCCGACTCCGGCAGCGACCACGACCACGTGCACCAGCAGCGCCGCCTGCTGGCCCAGGATTCCCCACATGGAACGGCTGAACCCGGAGTTCAGCGAGTTGGTCATGGTGTTGATGGCCCCGGCGCCCGGGGTGAAACTGATCAGCGTCGAGGCGCCAAGAAGCGAAAGCCACAGGGAAAGAGTCACCGCTCAAGTTTAGGGCAGCTCCCCGACCCTCCCGTACCCGCGGCCAGCCGCTACCGGCGCGCCGGCAGACGGTGCGATGCCGCAACCTGCGCGTACCACTTGGCCGAGGCCTTGGGGATGCGGGCCTGGGTGTCATAGTCGACTCGCACGATCCCGAAGCGCTTGTCGTACCCGAAGGACCACTCGAAATTGTCCATGAGCGACCACACCAGATACCCGCGCACGTCCGCGCCCTGCTCCATGGCCCGGTGCGTGGCGCGCAGGTGCGCGTCGATGAAGGACAGTCGGTCCCCGGAATCATCGACAAAGCCCGATTCGTCGGCCACGTCGTCATAGGCGGCACCGTTCTCCGTGATCACCATGGGGATGCCGGCCGGGCCGGTGTAGTGCTCCTGCAAGCGCAGCAGCAGGCGCTCCAGTCCCTCGGGTTGGACCTCCCAGCCCATGGCCGTGCGTGGCAGGTCCCGCCAGGCGCGCCCCACCCGTTCGCTGCCCACTATCGGGGAGCGGCGGGGCAGGCCGCGATCCGAGGCGAACACCAGGGACTCATCGGGTGCTGGCGGCGTCGTGGGCCCGGCCACCAGCTCGCCGTTGTAGTAGTTCACGCCCAGCACGTCGATGGGAGCGGCGATGACCTCCAGGTCGTTGCCGCGGATGTGGCGTTCAAGTCCGGCCTCGGCCATGTCCTCGAGCACATCCGTCGGGTATTGGCCGCGGAAAATTGGATCGAGGAAGATGCGGTTGAAGGCGCCGTCGATGCGCCGTGCGGCATCGACGTCGACCGCATCGGCGGGGTTGGCCGGATCAGCCACGGTGAAGTTGAGCGTGATCCCCAGCCGGTGGTCCTTGTCCGCCACTTCCCGCATGGCGCCGGTGGCCAGCCCGTGCCCCAGCAGCAGATGGTGCGCCGCTGCCACCGCCTCTTCCGGGTTCGTGTGCCCGGGGGCGTGCTCGCCGCCTGCATAGGAAAGGAAGGAAGAACACCACGGCTCGTTCAGCGTGGTCCAGTCGGTGACACGGTCCTTCAGGTGCTCGAACACTTCAAGCGCGTAGTCGGCAAAGCGGTAGGCGGTGTCGCGGTTGGCCCAGCCGCCGCGCTCCTGCAGCGCCTGCGGCAGGTCCCAGTGGTAGAGCGTGAGCCACGGGGCGATCCCGCGGCCCAGCAGTTCATCGACCAAACGCGAGTAGAAGTCCAGCCCCTTGGGGTTCAGGGTCCGGTCCCCGGGCTTGATCCGCGCCCACGAGGTGGAGAACCTGTAGGTGTCCAGTCCGAGCTCGGCCATGAGCGCCACGTCCTGCGGCATCCGGTGGTAGTGGTCCGCGGCAACGGATCCGTCGTGCCCCTCGAAGACGGCGCCGGGCACCCGGCAAAACGCATCCCAAATGGAATCCTCGCGGCCCTCCTCATGGGCGGCGCCCTCGATCTGGAAGGCCGCAGTGGCGGAGCCGAAGCGGAATCCGGGCGGAAACTCAAGGGTGCGCGTGGAATCGAGTCCGGCGGCAAGCGGGTGGGGCGTGCCGGTGGTGGGGAGTTCGGTCATGGCGGGGAGTGGTCCTCAACGATCATGAACGCACCAGCGTTCGGCCGACAGTTGCCACGAGCCTAGTGCGAATCGCCGCCGCGGGCCAGAGGCGGCGGGCAAGGCCGGGGGAGGAGCCCTTCCCGGAACGTGAGCCCGTGCCGCGCTCGCAGGGACGCGGCCCGGCGAGCACGGCTAGGGGTGCTCCGCGTCGTTCCGTGCCCTGTCCACGCCGGCCGCCGCGTCGGCCATGAAGCGGGAAACCAGCTTCACTTCCTCGTCGGTGTAGGTGGAAATGACCTCCATCATGCGCGCCGCCAGGGGCGCAAACATGGCACGCCCGTCGGCCTGCGCCTTCGGGGTCATCTTGATGCGGACCACGCGGCGGTCCTTGTCGATGCGCAGGCGCTCTATGTGGCCAACGCGCTCGAGGCGATCCAGCATGGCGCTGGTGGCCGGTGAGCTCAGTTGCAGGGTCCGCGAGAGGTCGCCCGGGGTCGGAGGGTTTCCCGCACGTTCGAAGCGCATGATGACGGCCAGGGCGTTCATGTCCGTGCGGTGGGTCTTGTGCCGGGTCCCGGTCGATTCGACGTAACGGTCCGATGCCTGACCGAACTGCTGAAGTAGCAGGACGAGCTCGAAGGCGGCGGCGGGATCCATGCGGACCATTCTATGCCGGAACTTGAAATAGTTCCATGATGGAAATACTCTTTGATGGAGACGTAGCGGGATGTGGGCGCAAAGCCGCCCGAACAACGAGGGGTTGGATCATGGGCAATCACGTCATGGGGGCCGGGAGTGGCCCTGGCCAGCGGGTAGTGAATCGCCGGCCCGGAACGGGCAAGGCGGTCTTCCGCGCGGTGCTGGCCGTCGTGCTGGTGGCGCTGTGGCTGGGCATCGCGGGCGTGGGCGGGCCGACCTTCGGCAAACTCGGCGAGGTGCAGACCAATGACCAGGCGGCTTTCCTGCCGGCCACTGCCGAGGCGACCCGCGCCCTTGAGTGGCAGGCGAAGTTCCGCACTTCCGACGCCATCCCGGCGGTGGTGGTGATTGCGGGGGAATCGGCCATAGACCAAGAGGAAATCAAGGCCCTGACGGCATCGCTGAAGGACCTGGACGGACTGGACGGCGAGATTGTCGG
Source organism: Paeniglutamicibacter sp. ZC-3 (assembly GCF_025847175.2). Classification (NCBI taxonomy): domain Bacteria; kingdom Bacillati; phylum Actinomycetota; class Actinomycetes; order Micrococcales; family Micrococcaceae; genus Paeniglutamicibacter; species Paeniglutamicibacter sp. ZC-3. Next base: position 8,605 of record NZ_JAOYTG010000011.1, read on the forward strand.
TCCCTTCGCCTCCGAGGACGGACTTGCCGCCCAGTTGCTCGTTCCGCTGGATGGCAGTGGCGAGGTCGAGGATGCCGTAGAGACGCTACGGGCCGAGCTGGGCGAGCGGGTCCCCGCTGGCACCCGTGCCTATGTCACCGGGCCGGCCGGCTTCAGCGCCGATCTCGTTGAGGCCTTCGGCGGGATCGACGGCGTCCTGCTGGGCGTGGCGCTCGGCGCGGTCTTCCTGATCCTGCTGCTGGTCTACCGCTCTGTCCTGTTGCCCCTCACGGTGCTCTTCACCGCCGTCGCCGCGCTCTGCGCAGCCATCTTGGCGGTGTACTTCATGGCCAAGGAAGGCTGGATCCGGTTGGACGGGCAAAGCCAGGGCATCCTCTCGATACTCGTCATCGGTGCGGCGACAGACTATTCCCTGCTGTTCGTGGCCAGGCACAAGGAAGCGCTGTCCGGCGGGAAGGATCGCTGGGAAGCGGTGGCGACTGCGTGGAAGCGATCCGCGGAACCGATCCTGGCCTCCGGCGGCACCGTGACCGCGGGCCTGCTGTGCCTGCTCTTCTCGGACCTCAATTCCAACAAGGCGTTGGGCCCCATTGGGGCCAGCGGCATCGTTTTCTCCATCATCGCGGCCCTGACCTTCCTGCCCGCCGCCTTGGCACTGCTGGGCAGGAAGGCCTACTGGCCCTTCATGCCCAAGCCGGAGGCCCGGCTGGCCCCCGAGGAGTTGCCCGCGGGCCTGTGGGGACGCGTCGCCGGTTTTGTCGGCCGCCATCCCCGACCCATCTGGGTGCTGACCGCGCTGGTGCTGGCCGCCGGGGCGCTGGGCATGACGCAGTTGAAGGCCTCGGGTGTGCCGCAGAGCGAACTGGTCCTGGGCCAGACCGATTCCCGCGACGGGCAAATCGTGCTGGGCGAACATTTCCCGGGTGGCACCGGGAGCCCCTTGTTTGCCATAGTCGATGAATCCAAGGCGAACGAGTCGCTGGCCTCGGTGCAGGACGCCGACGGGGTGGCCTCGGCCTATCTCCAGGCAGCCGACGGCGGGCCGGCGTTGGCCCAGGCAGGCAGGGAGCCACAGCTGGTCGAGGGACGCAGCCTGATATCCATCACCCTGAACGACGCGGCGGATTCCGATGCGGCCAAGTCCACGCTGATCGACCTGCGCAACCTGCTCCACCAGGTGGATGCCGGCTCGTTGGTCGGCGGAACCACCGCAACCCTGGCCGACACCGCCACGACCGCCCAAGCGGACCTGATCAAGATCATTCCGCTGATTCTCGGTGCCATCCTGGTGATCCTGATGTTGCTGCTGAGATCGATCCTGGCCCCGGTGCTGTTGGTGGCAACCACCTTGCTCTCCTACGGCACGGCCATGGGCGTCTCTGCATGGGTGTTCAACGGCCTCTTCAACTTCGCCGGAGCCGATCCGTCGGTTCCGCTCTTCGGCTTTGTGTTCCTGGTGGCGCTGGGAGTTGACTACAACATCTTCCTGATGACCCGGGTCAGGGAGGAATCCCTGGTCCACGGGACGCGTTCGGGGGTCCTGCGCGGGCTGGCGGTCACCGGAGGGGTGATCACCTCCGCGGGCGTCGTGCTGGCCGCGACCTTCGCCGCCCTGGGCATCATCCCCATCATGTTCCTGGTCCAGCTCGGATTCATCGTGGCCTTCGGCGTCCTGCTCGACACCTTGGTCGTTCGGTCGCTGCTGGTTCCGGCGCTGGTCCGCGACATCGGCCCCAAGGTCTGGTGGCCGAGCAAGCTCGGAAGCACAAGGTAACGGATCTCTCGTTCGGCGACGGGCCGGGTACTGATAGGCTGGTTACTTGTAGATCGGTAAGGTGCAAGCACTCTGCTTGCCATCCGAGGGTCTATGCGTCGACAGACTGGATTTCCCGACCCGCCGCATGCTCCGTCTCCCCTTGCGGGAGCCGCTCGCGGCCGGTCGATGTGCGCCTAGCGCCATCTTGGTTCTCTCTTTTCTTCGGCGACCACGCGCGCCGAAACCGTCGTGCGAAGCTTTGAGAGAAAGTACCACGTGAGTCCTTCATTCACTTCCCTTGGCGTGCCCGCAACCTTTGCCGACGTCCTCGCGGCGCAGGGAATCGAAACCGCATTCCCCATCCAGGAAGCCACCCTTCCCACCACCCTGAACGGCGGCGACGTGCTCGGCCGCGGTCAGACCGGCTCGGGCAAGACCCTGGCCTTCTCCCTCCCTGTGGTTGCCCGACTGGCAGCCAACCCCAAGCCGCGCAAGGCCCGCTTCCCGCGAGCCCTGATCATGGCACCGACCCGCGAACTGGCCACCCAGATCGCCAAGGTCGTTGAGCCGTTGGCCAAGGCCGTGGACCTGCGCGTTGCCGTCGTCTTCGGTGGCGTCTCACAGCTGCGCCAGGAAAAAGACCTGAACGCCGGCGTTGACATCCTCATCGCCTGCCCCGGACGCCTCGAGGACCTGCTCAAGCAGCGCGTCGCCGACCTTTCCCGCGTGGAAATTTCCGTGCTGGACGAGGCCGACCACATGGCCGACCTCGGCTTCCTTCCGGTCGTCAAGCGCATCCTGGACCAGGCCCCGCGCGGCATCCAGCACATGCTCTTCTCCGCCACCTTGGACAACGGCGTGGACAAGCTGGTCCAGCGCTACCTCGAGAACCCGACCGTGCACTCGGTCGACGCCCCGACCGCCGCCGTGAACACCATGGAGCACCACGTGTTCCTGGTCTCCAACGACGACAAGAAGGAACTGGTCCGCACCCTGGCCTCGGGTTCAGGTCGCCGCATCATGTTCATGCGCACCAAGCACCACGCCAAGAAGATGGCCGTGTGGCTGTCCAAGTGCGGCATCCCGACCGTTGACCTGCACGGCAACCTGAGCCAAAACGCCCGCGACCGCAACCTCGCCGCCTTCTCGGCCGGGGACGCCCGCGTGCTGGTGGCCACCGACGTCGCCGCCCGCGGCGTGCACGTCGACGGCGTCGAGCTCGTAGTCCACATTGACCCGCCGGCAGAGCACAAGGCCTACCTGCACCGCTCGGGCCGCACCGCCCGCGCCGGTTCGGATGGAACCGTTGTCACCATCGCCACCCCGGACCAGCAGGGCGACGTGAAGTCGCTGCTCAAGGCCGCAGGCCTCAAGGTTCCGATGGTCAAGGTCACCCCGAACTCCCAGGTTGTTTCCGACGTCGTCGGTGAGCGTGCCGAGACCGTTGCCTATGTCGCACCGCAGCTGCGCAGCACCGCCACCGTCCGCAAGGACACCCTGAACGACTCCGACGCAGCAGGCGGCCGCGGCCGTCGCCGCGGCGGTCGCGGCACCGCGAAGAGCGCCGGTGGCGAAGGCCAGCGCCGCGAGGAAAACCGCGGCGAGCGTCGCCCCGAGAGCCGTGGCGGCAACGCCCCGGCCGGACGCGGCGGAGAACGCCGCACCGAGAACCGCGGCGAGGGCCGTGGCTACGCTGCCGCCGGTGGCCGTGGCGGCAACGCCCCGGCCGGACGCGGAGGCGAACGCCGCACCGAGAACCGCGGCGAGGGCCGTGGCTACGCTGCTGCCGGTGGCCGTGGCGGCGAGCGCCGCACCGACAACCGCTCCGACCGCCGTGTCGACGTGCGCCAGGACGATCGCGACGTGGCCCGTCGCGGCGCCGTCCCGAACCGCGGCTCGGCAGCCGCACGCAACAACGCCGGCCAGCGCCAGGGTTCCGGCGCCGGTTCCCGCCCGCGCGGCGGCAACACCATCGCCGACGCGCTAGGCGCGTCCAAGGTGGAAGCCGCAACCGGGGCAGGCCGTGGACGCGGTCCGCGCCGGGCCTCCTCGCCGGCCTCGAACGGCCGCAACTCCTAAGGCCTTTCCTGCCACCACGGGTGGTTGGGCTTGAGCCACCGGCTGGGTCCGGGTTCACAACGAAAGTTGCGAACCCGGACCCAGCCTTCGTTAAGGGGGAATGAAGGCCGTTTTTCGCCTTCATCCCTTTGGCTGAATGCGGCGGGTCCGGGCTAATGAGAGATCATCCTTTTGAGCATCGAGACCGGCAGGACGAACCAATAATCTAGAGGAAACAACGCGCGGCGGGAGAGCACCGAAACGCATCACCCGTTTCGCAATGAAGCCCGCATGGCGACCCCTGCGACATTTGGAGAAGGCCTTGATTGAATCCCTGCAGCAGTTCACGTCCAGTTTCCCTCCTGCGCTGCAGTGGCTCGCCGTGATGCTGGTGGCAGCCGTTCCCTTCATTGAGTCCTACTTCGGCGCGGCACTCGGCGTTGTCATAGGCATCAACCCGGTGATTGCGATTTTTGCCGCAGTCGTGGGCAATGTGGCCTCCATGCTGCTGCTGGTCAATGGCGCGCACTTCGTGCGCCGAAAGGTGGCCAAGGAGAAAGAAGCACCGTCACTGAAGTACGCCAGGCTGCGCGCGGCCTTCGAGAAGTACGGCATTGCCGGCGTCAGCCTGTTGGGGCAGACAATCCTGCCAAGCCAAATCACCTCGGCGGCACTGGTCTCCTTCGGCGCGGCCAAGGACAAGGTCATCTTCTGGCAAATCATTTCCATCATGCTCTGGGGGACCGCCTTCGGCCTGCTCGCCTACCTGGGCGTGGATCTGGTCCTGGGGAGCTAGCTGCCCGCCGGCCTCGACCGGGGCGGGAGGACAAGGTCTTACCGGGTCCAAATCCTTGCCTGGACCTGGTCCCGGCGGCACGCCCGGTCGGGCTGAGGCGGGCCCGGCCGGCCGATCTCTGTCAGCGAACGGCTCTCACAGAAAACTCTCAGTTCCCCGGAATTCCGGGGAATTTTTCTGTTCTTGGGGCGTCAAAACCCCTCTTGAACACAAAGTTGAGTGATAGTCACTCAACTTTGAATTGACATCATTTTGGTGACGGGTAAACTTGAGTGCAGAACGCTCAACCGATTCAAATCGGCTGGACGTTGGTTCATTTCCCCAAGGTAAGAAGGAGCATCCCATGTCTCGTGCCGTAGGTATTGACCTCGGAACCACCAACTCCGTTGTATCCGTCCTCGAAGGTGGCGAGCCCACCGTCATCGCCAACGCCGAAGGCAACCGCACCACTCCGTCGGTTGTTGCCTTCGCCAAGAGCGGCGAGGTCTTGGTTGGCGACATCGCCAAGCGCCAGGCCGTGAACAACATCGATCGCACCATTGCCTCGGTCAAGCGCCACATGGGCACCGACTGGAACGTCTCGATCGACGACAAGAAGTACACCGCGCAGGAAATCTCTGCACGTACGCTGATGAAGCTGAAGACCGACGCCGAGTCCTACCTGGGCGAAAAGGTCACCGACGCTGTCATCACCGTCCCGGCCTACTTCAACGACGCCGAGCGCCAGGCCACCAAGGAAGCCGGCGAGATCGCGGGCCTGAACGTCCTGCGCATCGTCAACGAGCCGACCGCAGCAGCACTGGCCTACGGCCTGGACAAGGGCAAGGAAGACGAGCTCATCCTGGTCTTCGACCTCGGCGGCGGAACCTTCGACGTCTCCCTGCTGGAAGTCGGCAAGGACGAAGACGACTTCTCCACCATCCAGGTGCGCGCCACCTCGGGCGACAACCGCCTCGGCGGCGATGACTGGGACCAGCGTGTCGTTGACTGGCTGCTGGCCCAGGCCAAGCAGAAGGGTGCCGACCTGTCCAAGGACAAGATCGCCCTGCAGCGCCTGAAGGAAGCAGCGGAGCAGGCCAAGAAGGAACTCTCCTCGGCCACCTCCACCAACATCTCCCTCCAGTACCTCTCGGTCACCGCCGACGGTCCGGTCCACCTGGACGAGCACCTGTCCCGCGCCAAGTTCCAGGAACTGACCAACGACCTGCTCGAGCGCACCCGCAAGCCGTTCAAGGACGTTATCGCCGAAGCCGGCGTGAAGGTCTCCGAGATCGCCCACGTGATCCTCGTTGGCGGCTCGACCCGCATGCCCGCAGTCGTTGACCTGGTCAAGGAGCTGGCCGGCAAGGACGCCAACAAGGGCGTGAACCCGGATGAGGTCGTCGCCGTTGGCGCCGCACTTCAGGCCGGCGTGCTGAAGGGCGAGCGCAAGGACGTTCTGCTCATCGACGTCACCCCGCTGTCCCTGGGCATCGAGACCAAGGGCGGTGTGATGACCAAGCTGATCGAGCGCAACACCGCGATCCCGACCAAGCGTTCGGAGACCTTCACGACCGCCGAGGACAACCAGCCTTCGGTTTCCATCCAGGTCTTCCAGGGCGAGCGCGAGTTCACCCGCGACAACAAGCCGCTGGGCACCTTCGAGCTGACCGGCATTGCGCCGGCACCGCGCGGCATCCCGCAGGTCGAGGTCACCTTCGACATCGACGCCAACGGCATCGTCCACGTCTCGGCCAAGGACAAGGGCACCGGAGTCGAGCAGTCGATGACCATCACCGGCGGCACCGCGCTGTCCAAGGACGACATCGAGCGCATGGTCCGCGAAGCCGAGGAGCACGCCTCCGAGGACAAGAGCCGCCGCGAGGCAGCCGAGACCCGCAACGCGGCCGAGCAGGCAGCCTACTCCGTTGACAAGCTCATCAAGGACAACGAGGACAAGTTGCCGGAAGAGGTCAAGACCGAGGTCCAGGCCGACGTCGACGCCTTGAAGGCAGCCCTTGAGAAGCAGGACAACGACGACGAGGTCAAGACCGCGTTCGAGAAGCTGCAGGCTTCGCAGACCAAGCTGGGCGAGGCCATCTACTCGCAGGCACAGAGCGAAGGCGCAGCAGCCGACGACGCCGAGGCACCGAACGCCGAGGAAGACATCGTTGACGCCGAGGTCATCGACGAAGACGACGAAAACGTCAAGAAGTAAAGGGGCGCATCGACCATGTCAGAGGAAAATCACGACGAGGCCACCTCACACGAAGAGGTCACTCCCGTTGACGAAGCCCATGACTCGGGCGACGCGTTGAGCCAGGCAGAAGCCATCCTCAATGAGGCCGGCGGCGAGGCCGGGGATCAAACCCCGGCCAGCGACAAGGAAGCCGAATTGCGCGAGGACCTGTTGCGCCTGCAGGCCGAATACGTCAACTACCGCAAGCGCGTAGAGCGCGACCGGGACGTGGCACGCGAAAACGCCGTGCAGTCGGTCTTTACCAACCTGCTGCCGGTACTCGACGACATCGACGCGGCTCGCCTGCACGGGGACCTGGTCGACGGGCCGTTCGCTTCGATCGCCAACAAGCTCGACGCGGTGCTCGAGGGCCTCGGCCTGGAGCGCATCGCCGAGGCCGGCGTGGCGTTCGACCCGAACGTCCACGAGGCACTGATCCAGCAGCCGAATGCGGAGATCTCGGCGGACCATGTGGCGCAGGTGCTTCGCCCCGGGTTCAAGAAGGGTGACCGCATCCTTCGCGCAGCCCAGGTGATCGTCTCCCTCGGGGAGTAGGCACCAACACGCGGCACCTGCAGCAATGCAGGTGCCGCACCCCCCACCAAGGTGCGGCGGCTCGCAATGGTTCCAGAGATGGAACCAGCGATCCGCCGCATACTTGGTGGATCCAACATCACGGATTTCTCCCTGCCACGATTGAGCGGCGGGTGAGCCACAAGGATTTTTACAGCAAAGGAGGCGCCCAGTGGCAAGCCAGGACTGGGTCGACAAGGATTTTTACACGATTCTTGGCGTCTCCAAGGACGCCAGCGACGCGGACATCAAAAAGGCATACCGGAAGATGGCGCGGAAATACCATCCGGACACCAACTCCGGGGATGCCGAGTCCGAACGAAGGTTCAAGGACATCACCGAGGCCCATTCGGTGCTTTCGGATCCCGAGGACCGCCAGCAGTACGACGCCATCCGTGCCATGGGCTCGGGGGCGCGATTCAGCGCAGGGGGCCACGGCGGGGCACCGGGCAACGGCGGCTTCGAGGATGTCTTCTCCAACCTCTTCAACAGCGGAGGCGGGGGCAGCCGACGCGGCGGCCAAGTCCCACCCGACTTTGCCGACCTCTTTGGCGGCGGCGGAGGGTTTGGCGGCTTCGGACAACAGGCACCTCGCAAGGGCGCCGACCGAACTGCAAGCACCACGATCTCCTTTGCCGGTTCCATGAAGGGAACCACCATCGGCCTGCGCGAGGCCAATGGCGAGGTCATCGACGTGCGGATTCCAGCCGGGATCAAGGACGGGCAATCGGTCCGAGTCCGCGGCAAGGGTTCGCCCGGCTCCGCCGGTGCCGGCGACCTGATCGTCAAGGTCAACGTCAAGCCGCACCCGGTCTTTATCCGCGAAGACAACAACATCCGGATCCACGTGCCGGTGACCTTCGACGAGGCCGCCCTGGGCGGGCAGATCGAGATTCCCACGCTGACCGGCGAGACCGTCAAGCTAAAGGTCCCGGCTGGCTCCTCGAATGGCCGCACCTTGCGCCTAAAGGGGCGCGGGGTGAACACCTCCAAGGTCACGGGCGACCTGCTGGTCACCCTGGATGTGGTGGTTCCGCAGAACCTTTCCAAGGAAGCCAAGGCGGCCGTCGAGGCCTTCGCCGAGGCCACCAAGGCGGAGAACCCACGCGAGAGCCTGCTCTCGCGTGCAATTCTCTAGTTATCGATCGCCCCGTGCCGCCCGACAGCGGCACGGGGCGCTTCGCAATGCCAGGAAATTGGCTACGGTGGATGACAATAATTGAAAGGCAGGGATCATGGGCAATGACAGACTAAGGCCGATCTTCGTCATTTCTGTGGCGGCCGACCTGGCCGACATGCACCCCCAGACGCTGCGCCAATACGACCGGCTGGGTCTGGTTTCGCCCTCCCGCCAAGGCGGCAAGCAGCGCAGGTACTCCGAACACGATGTGGACTTGCTGCGGGAAATCCAGCGGCTCTCCAAGGACGGGGTGTCCCTGGAGGGCATCAAGCGCATCATGGCCCTGGAAAACCAGGTTGCCGCACTGAGATCGAGGGTCGGTGAACTGAGCAACGAGGTCTTCGCCCTGCGCAGCGCCCGCCAGGCGTCCGGACTCGGACGCGTCTTTGCCGCCGGCAGCACCGGCGACGTGGTGTCGCTGGCACGGGGCCAACGGCCGCGCGGCCGCAGCCAAGCCGTGGTGGTGTGGAAGCCGCGGGGCAAGCAGCTTCCATGAACAGCAGCGATGATTCGCCACTGACTTCGGGTGAGAGCTATGCGCAGCTCTCCGCCGCTGCCCACGACCGGTTCGAGGCGTTGTGCGCGATCCGCGGCCGGCTGGGCACGTCCCATCGCCAGGGCCTGGACGGCACCGCCCATGCCTTGCGCCGAGGGTCCATGGACCCGGCCATTCCGTCCCGCCACCTGCTGTACCTTGATCTCTCCGCCAGGGAACCACTGGCGGCCGTCGCCGTGGGCGACCTGGACACCGCCACCCACGTCACCTTCCAGCTCTCGGGGACAGGGATCCGGGCACGCAACGCGTTGTGGGGCAGCGTGCGGGAGGCCGGACAGCTATACCTGGAACAACAAAAGGTAGGGGTCGCCGAACCCGCGGTCGTGGCCTGGCTGGGATATCGAACACCGAACCTAACCGGCGCACTGCTGAACACCGCGGCGCGGCGCGGGCTGCAACGGCTGGGCCAGGACCTGGCTACTTTCGTCCGGCTGCGTCCCGACAAGCCGCACATGGCGGTGGAGGCACACTCCTATGCGGCGACCCTTGCGGCACAGGTGCTGGACGCGGAATCCGGGCGCGGGCTTGGGGCCCAGGCGCTGGCCATGATCGGTTCGGCCGGGATTCCCCGGCACTTTTCGCGGGATCCGGGCCGCCTCAACGTGCCATCGGCCAACATCTACGAGGCGATCGCCGAGGGGGACTACCTGGCATGGCTGGGGCGCACCTTCTCGGGTCGCAAATTGCTTGCTGGCCATGAATTCAACGTCGGACCGAAGCCGGGGCTGGGGTTGCACGCGGCCCAGGGCCACAATACCTCCCAATTCCGGGACGACAAGCCGTCCTCGACGAGGGGTTATCGGGATCCCGACACGCTTTCGCTGCGGAACCTGGCGCTGATCACCACCGGACAGGCACCCCTGCCTTAAACACGGGAGGGCGGTGCAGGGCCCAAACCCCGCACCGCCCCGGCATGGCGCTGGTCCTAAAGATCCTTGCGGTATGCCAGGTCGAAGATTAGCCGACCGGCCTTCAACGCCTTGCCCTCGAAGCTGGTCAGCGTGCGGCCCTCAAAGCGCGGGGCCCAGCCACCGCGCCCATCCGTGAAGCCGGGATCCCGGTCCTCGTTTTCCAGGCCGAGGCGGCGGACCCTGGTGAGGTTGCTGTCTTCGCCGGACAACTCGCCCGGGTGGAGGTTGGTGAATGCAGGGGCAGCGTCGAAGACATCCCGTATCTGCTCGGCATAGTTGGACCAGTCGGTCGCAAGACGGACAACGCCTCCGGGAATCAGGACACGTTCGAGCTTCTGGACGAAGGTGTCCTTGATGAGTCGGCGCTTGTGGTGGCGGATCTTGTGCCACGGATCGGAGAAGAACACCCAGATCTCGTCGGCCGAGGTTGCCGGGAGCATGGAGTCCAGGACCTCCGGGGCGTTGGCCTGCACCGCACGCACGTTTGTCAGTTCGTTGTTTTCCACCCGGACCATGAGCGCAGCCAGTCCGGGCCGGTAGACCTCCACTGCCAGGAAGTCCTTGTCGCGGTTCTCGCTGGCGGCAAATGCCATTGCCTCGCCCAGACCCGAACCGATCTCGACAATGAGCGGTGCCGTACGGCCGTAGAGGGCCTGCTGGTCGAATTCGTAGCCTTCGGCCACAGACGTGTCGGCCTGGTTGCGGGGTGGCTCGATGATGTACTTTTGCGCAGTGCGTTCCCAGGCATCGGCGCGGCGCCCGTGCAAGCGGCTGCCGCGGCGGACAAACGACACTGGTTCGGTTTGGTAAAAGCTGAGGTCGTCGACGGCGCGGCCGCTGACCGGCGCCTTGCGTTCTGGGGGAATGCTCATGTAGTTAAGGGTAGCGAACTTCAGTGTCCCACTTTCCCGGACTTCCACTGGCCGGGCTTCTCCCGCCGCGGCGCGGGCGTAGGTCTCACCGGCACCAAGCCCCGCGGGGCCCATGAGCTCGGTGATGGCGACAAAGGCGTACTCCTTGGAGCGCAAACCGGAAAGGATCCTCGGTACGGCGGCAGTGTTGCGGTGTTTCCAGCCAAACGTGTCGACATCCAAAGAGACCCCGGGGGCGCCCGCGGGCCTGTCGCTGATGGAATGGCACGCACCGCAAGGCGGGCGCAGCAACGTCGCGGATGGGACGACGGCCTGGAAGATCATGTCATTGGTGCGGTCAATCTCACGTCGGATCCGGGACGAGGACAACCAGGTATGAGGGCGATGGTTCCAAGGGGTCGAACACCTGCCCGGTCTTGGATCCGTGCCCATAGTCAACACAGGCGGCATCCAACAATCTCCTACGCGTGGCCCGTGATTATCGAATACCCAGGGGGCTTCCTTCCGGATCATTGGAAAGCGTCACCGAACAATGGGGGATGGCTCAGGGTGTTACCCCATGGTGTGCCCCGGCCTCCAGGGAGAGACTTGAATCATGCGAAACACTCTTTCCGTGATCCTGAATATCATCTGGCTCGTTTTCGGCGGCATCTGGCTGGCGCTGGGCTACGTCCTGGCCGGGATCATTTGCTGCCTGCTCATCGTGACGATTCCCTTTGGCATCGCGTCCTTCCGCATTGCCCTGTATGCGCTGTGGCCCTTCGGGCGCACCGTGGTGGACCGTGGCCAAGTAGGTGCATTTTCAACCATTGGAAATGTCATCTGGGTGTTGGTGGCCGGCATCTGGATCGCCATCGGGCACGTCGTGACCGCGATCCCCATGTTCGTGAGCATCGTCGGCATTCCGCTCGGTCTCGCGAATCTGAAGATGATCCCGATTTCCCTTATGCCCCTGGGCAAGGAAATCGTTCCGAGCGCCCGATACATGCCGATGTCCCGCTGAGACCCGCGATCGCCGTATGGCGGCGGAGCGGAGTATCAAACTTCAACGACGGATATCGGCGCCGCCCCTTGTATCTCGAAGAAGCGATTTCTAGTCTGTGGTTGTGAGAAGCAACGCCAATTGTCGACTGGATGAGGCCAAGACCGATGAAAGACCTGATTAACTGCCTGTGGTTCGATGGACAAGGGCTGGAAGCAGCCCGGTTCTACACCGGCATTTTCCCGAATTCCCGGATCGTTTCACAACTCGACATGGATACGCAGGGGAATCCGGTGAACGAGCCGCTGACAGTCGAATTCAATCTCGATGGACGCCCCTTCGTTGCACTAAACGGTGGCCCGCTCTTCAAGTTCAACGAAGCCATTTCCTTCCAAATCATGTGCGAGGACCAGAGCGAGGTCGACTACTTCTGGGACAAGCTCACCGACGGTGGGGAAGAAAGCCAGTGTGGTTGGCTCAAGGACCGCTTTGGCATGTCTTGGCAGGTCGTCCCGGTTCGCATGGTCGAGTTGCTCAGCGACCCGGATCCGGAGGTCGCCCGAAGGGTGGTCGAAGCGTTCATGCCCATGAGGAAACTTGATATCGCGGTTCTGGAGGCCGCTGCCAAGGGATAAGTGGACGGCTGACCTTTCAGGTGCCTCTGCGCGTGGGCCGGGTGCAGAGGAGGCGCTCCTCTGCGTGATCGCGACCGTGGGCCCAGAGGCACGGTCGTCTTGAACAGGTCCGCGTTTTATCCGGCACGGGCACCTTGCCCTGGGCATGCCGACGCACTTCCTGCCCTGTCCGCGTTTTCTGCGGCGGACCGGTGGCTTCCGAGCGAAGGGCATGGCCGGTCCCCACCGGATAGCGCGACTCCGGCCGTGCCCTTCGGAAGTCTCGTGGATCCCGGCAAAAAGTAGCGGGAAACCGGAGACGTTCGTCCATTGCGTTGGTAATGTGAGCAGCAGTCGGGGGGGGACTAACTCTGCTGCACCGCAACCAAGGGGGAACAATGACCCAGCTCGATCCAGCCTACGCGGGGACGTGGCGATTCGATCCAGGCCACACTCGTATCGGATTCAACGCCCGCCACGCGATGGTGACGAAGGTGCGGGGTGCCTTTAACGAAGTCGAGGGAACCATTCATGTCGACGTGGAGGATGTCGGTAAAAGTACGGTCGAGATGTCGGTGAAGGTGGCCAGTGTCGACACGCGCAACGCAGACCGCGACAAGCACCTGCGGACCAACGACTTCTTCGATGCTCCGAAATACCCCAAAATCGTCTTCCGGTCCACGCGCATCGACCAAGTGGATGAGAACAGCTTCATCGTCAACGGCGAACTGACCATCAAGGACACCACGCGCGAGATTGCCGTCCCCATGGAATTCACCGGCGTTGAGACCGACCCGTTCGGCAACCTCCGTGCGGGCTTTGAGGGCAGCCGCCGCATTGACCGCCGCGAGTACGGCGTGAGTTGGAACAAGGCGCTCGATTCAGGGGGCGTCCTGGTATCCGAACGAGTGCTGCTTGAGTTCGAGGTCTCGGCGATCAAGGAAGTCTAGGGCGGGACGGTGCGCGAGCGTGCCGGCCTTCGCATGACCGAACGTCGGCAACCCCTTGGGGGTCGCCGACGTTTCGGCGTTTGGGCAGGAATATTCTTCAGTTGTCCATAGTTGAGTGATGTAGACTCAAGTTTGAGTGATCAACCAACAACGAAGGGATGAGTATGGACACGAAGTTGACGACCAAGAGCCAGGAAGCCCTTTCCGCTTCGGGAATGAACGCCTCCACGGCGGGAAACCCGCAGGTGGAGCCCGCGCACCTGCTCAAGGCGCTTGTCGACCAGCGCGAATCGGTGGCCGTGGCAATGCTGAAGGCCGCCGGGATCGACCCGGACCAGGTTTCGGTCCAGGCCAGTGCCGCCATCAAGGCCTTGCCCACTTCATCCGGGAACAGCGTGGCCCAGGCCCAGTACTCGCGCGGCATCCTGCAAGCCATCACCGCCGCCCAGCAGGCCGCGGCGGGCATGGGTGACGCATACGTCTCCACCGAGCATCTGATGCTGGGCCTGAGCGAAGACACCGGCGCCGCCGGCAAGGCCCTGCGCGAGTCCGGGGCCACGCGGAAGGCCCTTGCCAGCGCCCTGCCCTCGATCCGCGGCGACCGCAAGGTCAACAACCCCGATCCCGAAAACACCTTCCAGGCACTGGAAAAGTTCGGCACCGACATGACGGCCATTGCCCGTTCGGGCAAGCTTGATCCGGTGATCGGGCGCGACACCGAGATCCGCCGCCTCGTGCAGGTTCTTTCGCGTCGCACCAAGAACAACCCGGTGCTCATCGGGGATCCCGGGGTGGGCAAGACCGCAGTGGTCGAAGGCCTGGCCCAGCGCATGGTTGCCGGGGACGTTCCCGAATCGCTGCGCGGCAAGACGCTGATTTCCCTGGACCTCGGCGCCATGGTTGCCGGGGCGAAATACCGCGGCGAATTCGAGGAACGCCTCAAGGCCGTCCTCGAAGAGATCAAGGCCTCCGACGGGCAGATCGTCACGTTCATCGACGAGATCCACACTGTCGTGGGTGCAGGAGCATCCGAGGGTGCCATGGATGCCGGCAACATGCTCAAGCCCATGCTGGCCCGCGGCGAGTTGCGCCTGATTGGCGCCACAACGCTCGACGAGTATCGCCAGAACATCGAGAAGGACCCGGCACTCGAACGCCGCTTCGCGCAGGTGTACGTGGGGGAGCCGAGCGTCAATGACACCATTGCCATCCTGCGCGGGCTCAAACAGCGCTACGAGGCGCACCACAAGGTCACAATCGCCGACTCGGCGCTAGTGGCCGCGGCGAGCCTCTCCGACCGCTACATCGCCGGGCGCCAGCTTCCGGACAAGGCCATCGACCTGGTCGACGAGGCGGCCAGCCGGCTGCGCATGGAAATCGACTCGTATCCCGAGGAAATCGACCAGCTGCGTCGGTCGGTGGACCGCCTGACCATGGAGGAGCTGGCCCTCAAGGATGAAACCGATCCCGGATCCCGCGAACGGCTCGAGGCGTTGCGCGCCGACATGGCGGACAAGAAGGAAGAGCTCGATGCGCTCAACGCGCGCTGGGAATCGGAGAAGGCAGGCCTGAACCGGGTCGGCGACCTCAAGGTGCGCCTGGACGATCTGCGTTCGCGTGCCGAGAAACTGCAGCGCGAGGGCGACCTGGAGGGCGCCTCGCGGCTGCTCTACGGGGAGATCCCGGCGCTGGAAAAGGACATGGACGATGCTGCACGCGCGGAAGCCTCCGGCGGCGACCAGGAATTGATGGTGGCCGATGAGGTCACCGCCGACGACATTGCCGAGGTCATCTCCGCGTGGACGGGCATCCCGGCGGGTCGCATGCTGCAGGGCGAAAGCCAGAAGCTGCTGCACATGGAGGATTTCCTTGGCCACCGGCTGATCGGACAGCAGAAGGCTGTCGTCTCGGTGTCCGACGCGGTGCGCCGGGCCCGGGCCGGGATCTCCGACCCTGACCGCCCGACAGGTTCGTTCCTGTTCCTTGGCCCCACGGGCGTGGGCAAGACCGAATTGGCCAAGGCCCTGGCCGACTTCCTTTTCGACGATGAACGCGCCATGGTTCGCATCGACATGAGCGAGTATTCGGAGAAGCACGCGGTCGCACGGCTTGTCGGCGCCCCTCCGGGCTACGTCGGCTATGAGGAAGGCGGCCAGCTCACCGAGGCTGTGCGCCGGCGGCCCTACTCGGTGGTGCTGCTCGACGAGGTCGAGAAGGCCCACCCCGAGGCCTTCGACATCCTGCTGCAGGTCCTGGACGACGGGCGTCTCACCGACGGGCAGGGACGCACGGTCGATTTCCGCAATGTCATCCTGATCATGACCTCGAACCTCGGTTCGCAGTTCATGGTCGACCAGACGTTGCCCGAGGACACCAAGCGGGAGGCCGTGATGAATCTGGTGAACTCTTCGTTCAAGCCCGAGTTCCTGAACCGGCTGGATGACGTGATCATGTTCGACCCGCTCTCGCTGGAGGAGCTGGGTTCGATTGTGGCCCTGCAGGTCGACACTCTGGCCCGGCGTCTCGCCGGACGCCGCCTGCAGCTAGAGGTGGACGACCAAGCCCGTGACTGGCTGGCCCTGACCGGCTTCGATCCCGCCTTCGGCGCCCGGCCACTGCGTCGGCTCGTGCAGCGCGAAATCGGGGACAGGCTGGCTCGCGAATTGCTGGCCGGAAGCATCCAGGACGGCGACACCGTCGTGGTCGGCGTCAATGAGTCCGCAGATGGGCTCGTCGTCTCCTCGCGCCGAGGATAACGGCCGACCGCATCACGCCGGTGCCCGGGGGTGGTTGTTGCCACTCCCGGGCGCCGGCGAGACTTTTCAGGCCCGGGGGATCAGGTGTTCAGGGCGGAGGTTTCGGCCGGAAGCATGGAGACCCGCACGGTTCCCTCGTTCAGGGCCAAGAAACAGGCAACCGCTCTGTCGCCGGTCTGCCATGTTGCTTCGGAGGGGCGGGAGAAATGATAGGACCAGCCGGTGTCCAGGGGGCTGGTCGGATCCAAGGGGACGGATTTACAAAGCTCCTCGGATTGCGCAAGGATTGCCTCGGGTCCGGGGAATGCATCCCCTTCGATCGTGAAGGTCCCGATGAGTTGTGCGTTGTGGGCGGTCTCGCAGGTGACGACGGTTGAAGGTTCGAGCGGGCCGGTAAATCCCTGAAGGCAATCTCCGTCCCGGAATTGATCCGCAGGGACGTCGGATGCGATGATCCCGTCGAGGCCCGGAGATGCGTTTCGCGTCACTTCCGTGATCGGTTCCGGGGCGTCTTCCTGGCCGAAAAACCTGTCGGCTCCGTAGATCACAATCAACATGATTCCCAGTGCGCCGAGCAACGCCCAAAGAGCCGGGGCACGCCACCAAGAACGCGTCTGTGACTTGGCACTTAGAGCAGGAAGCGCGGCTCTCGGCTCTGGCTGTGGCGGATCAGGCAAGCAAGCTCCCGGGCGGTTGGCAGTCGACTTGGTGGACAAAATAATACTCTACCGGCGGAACGGAGGTTCCGGGCAGGCACTCGCCGCCGAATCATGTTAACCTTGAAATACGAAAGAATTAGTCACATATTCTGGGGCCTCCACCTGACACGGGTGGACCACCTCCAGATCTACTGAAAAAAGGGGGTCACGCCATGGGGCGCGGCCGTCAGAAGGCAAAAGCGACACGACAGGCCAGGGACATGAAATATTTCTCCCCGGCCACTGATTTGTCCGCCTTGGAACGCGAGCTTGGAAAGAATCGTGGTCACAGTACCTCGACACCAAGCCCTGTCGACGTACCTTACGAATCCAATTATTCGGATTACGAAGACAAGTACGCAGACGATGACGACGAGGACGACCAACGGCGCATCAGCTGATGCGCCGACTCCCTGAAGTGACCGTCGGAAAATAGGCGGTTATGGTTTTTCCAGTACGTGAAAACGGCAGCCGTGGCCACCGCGCAGTAACTGCGTCGGTGACCGCGGCCTTTGCCATGCCCGGGGAACCGAGGTAGTCGAACATGCTTCATGAGGGTCGGCTCGGGATCCAGATGGCGCACCGTGCAGCCATTCGTTCGATCGAACGCGTGGTTGGCGAGAATGCCCCGTTGCAGGATGCGGCCATTGCCGCCGCCGGCATCCGCAGGATGCTGGAGGCAGGGTCCGTGCTGGTGCTCACCGGCGCCGGGGTGTCCACCGATTCGGGAATCCCCGACTACAGGGGGCCGAAGGGCTCGCTGCTGCGCCACCGGCCCATGACCTACCAGGAGTTCCTGCACGAGCCCAGCGCCCGGCACCGGTATTGGGCCCGCAGCTTCGTGGGTTGGCGGCACATGGCCCAGGCGGCGCCGAACTCCATCCACCGCAGCTTGGCCCAGTGGGAAGCAACGGGAAAAATCAGCGGCATCGTCACGCAAAACGTCGACGGGCTACATGTGGCCGCGGGTTCCCTGAACGTCATCCCCCTTCACGGTGACCTGCAACAGATCAGTTGCCTGAACTGCGGAGCACTGGAGAACCGGGAGAACCTCGATGTCAGGCTGCACGAGGCGAATCCCGGCTACCTGGAGCGCATCGACCTGGATCCCTCGCTGGTGAATCCCGACGGCGACGTGACCCTCGACGAGGCCCATGTGGCCGAGTTCCACATGATTGGTTGCCTGGTGTGCGGATCGAAGAAGTTGAAGCCCAATGTGGTCTACTTCGGCGAGAACGTCCCGCCCGAGCGCAAGGTTCGGCTCAAGGAACTCGAGGCCCAATCGGCTTCCCTGCTGGTCATCGGCTCCTCGCTTGCCGTCATGAGCGGTTACAAGCTGCTGCTGGACGCCCGCAGCTCCGGCAAACCGGTCGGCCTGATCAACGGCGGTCCCACCCGCGGCGACTCCAAGGCCGACTACAGGTGGCGCAGCAACATCGCCGAGGCCATTGCCGTTCTGGAATCATCTGGCGACGGGGCCGTGCGCCGGCCCATGTAGCCGTGGCCCATGCCTTTGAGCCTCGTGTCCGGCCCGGGCGGTTAATCAGTTGAGGGACCGTGCCCAATGGGCGCGGTCCCTCAACTGGTCAAGGCTCCTGGCAGTTAGCCGGCGAAGTTGCCGCGCATGAGCACGGCACCGCCGTCAACGCCCTTGGCGCCCTGGACGTAGTCCTGACCTGCGGTCTTGGCTTCCTCGGTCACCGCGCCAACGGTGCCCATCACCCACGAGTTCATGCCGCGGGCGTTCAGGCGGGCCAGTGCCGCGTCGGCGATCTCGGCATCGACGATGGCAACCATGCCGACACCCAGGTTGAGCGTGCGCTCCAGGTCCGGCTGCGGCACGGAACCGAGCTCGGCCATGACCTTGAAGACGGCCGGCAGTGCCCAGCTGGAGCGTTCCACGGTGGCCATCAGGCCCTGCGGCAGCACTCGGGCCAGGTTGGCGGCCAGGCCGCCGCCGGTGACGTGGCTGAAGCCGTGCACCTTGATGGCGCCGTCGACGTTGAACGCGCGGACCAAATCCAGGCAGTCCATGGTGTAGATGCGGGTCGGTTCCAGCAGTTCCTCGCCCAGGGTGCGGCCGAATTCCGGCACGTGGCGATCCAGGGCCCAGCCTGCGTGTGCGACGATGCTGCGCACCAGCGAGTAGCCGTTGGAGTGGATGCCGGAGGCCGACATGCCGATGATGACATCGCCGTCCTTGACGCGTTCCGGGCCGAGCAGGCCGTCGGCCTCGACGATGCCGGTGGCGGCACCGGCGACATCGTATTCGTGCTCGCCCAGCAGGCCCGGGTGCTCGGCGGTTTCGCCGCCGACCAGAGCGGTGCCGGCAATCTGGCAACCCTCGGCGATGCCGCGGACGATGTCGGCGATGCGCTCGGGCACGACCTTGCCGCAGGCAATGTAGTCGGTCATGAACAGCGGTTCGGCACCCACGACGACGATGTCATCGACGACCATGCCGACCAGGTCGTGGCCGATGGTGTGGTGGATGTCCATGGCCTGGGCAATGGCGACCTTGGTGCCGACGCCGTCGGTGGAGGTGGCCAGCAGCGGCTTCTTGTAGGAAAGGAACTTCGAGGCGTCGTAGAGGCCTGCGAAGCCCCCCACCCCGCCCAGGACGTTGGCGTTGTGGGTGGCCTTGATGGCGCCCTTCATCAATTCAACGGCGCGATCACCGGCCTCGACATCGACACCGGCCGAAGCATAGGTGATTCCGGAATTCTCAGGGGTGGCACTTGTCATCTCTGAAACTGTCCTTTGCTTAGTTGCGCGGTGTTTTGTCTGCGGCGGTGAGTGCCGACTCGAATTCGGCATCCGGGCCCGGCTCACATCCCGCCTGGTTGCTTCGTTCAAGCAGGTTCTTGCCGATGCGGTCCGAACCCGGCAATGCGATCGGGTAGTCCCCGGTGAAGCATGCGGTGCACAGGCGTTCGCGCTTCTGGAGGGTGGCGTCGATCATGCCGTCCTCGGAAATGTAGGCGAGCGAGTCGGCCCCGATGGACTGGCTGATCTCGTCCACTGCAGCGCCGTTGGCAATGAGCTCGGCGCGGGTGGCGAAGTCGATGCCGTAGAAGCAGGGCCACTTGATGGGCGGGGAGGAGATCTTCACATGGATCTCCGCGGCGCCGGCCTCGCGCAGCATGCGCACCACGGCGCGCTGGGTGTTGCCACGGACGATCGAGTCATCGACGACGACAACGCGCTTGCCCTTGATAACGGGCTCCAGGGCGTTGAGCTTGAGCTTGATGCCGAGCTGGCGCAGCGTCTGCGACGGCTGGATGAAGGTTCGTCCCACGTAGGCGTTCTTCACGAAGCCGTGGGCGAAGGGGATGCCCGACTGCTCGGCGTAGCCGATGGCGGCAGGGGTGCCGGATTCGGGAACGGGGATGACGATGTCGGCCTCGGCGGCGTTTTCGCGGGCCAGCTGGCGGCCCATTTCCACGCGGGACTCGTAAACCGAACGGCCGTTGATCGAGGCATCCGGGCGGGCAAGGTACACGTACTCGAAGACGCAGGCGGCCGGAGTGGCGGCGCCGAAACGCTGAGAGCGCACCCCTTCCGCGTCGATGGCGATGAACTCGCCGGGTTCGATTTCGCGGATGAAGCTTGCACCCACGGTGGCCAAGGCTGCCTGTTCGGAGGCCACTACCCATCCGCGCTCGAGACGGCCGAGCACCAGCGGACGTACGCCGTAGGTGTCGCGTGCGGCGTAGAGGGTGTGCTCGTCCATGAAGACGAAGCAGAAGGCGCCGCTGAGCTTGGGCAGCAGGCGCAGCGCCGACTCTTCCAGGGTTTCGCCGTTGGAGCCGTTGAGCAGTGCCGTCACCAGTGCGGTGTCGGTGGTGTTGCCCTGGGCGATTTCGCCGCGGACCTTTTCCTCGGACTCTGCATGGAGGTCGTTGACCATTTCCATGAGCTCGGCCGAGTTGGTCAGGTTGCCGTTGTGCGCCAGCGCCACGGTGCCCGCAGCGGTGGGGCCGAGCGTCGGCTGGGCGTTGGCCCAGTGGCTTGCCCCGGTTGTGGAGTAGCGGCAGTGGCCAATGGCCAGGTGCCCGGGCATGGAATTGAGGGTGTTCTCGTCGAACACCTGGGAGACCAGACCCATGTCCTTGTAGACATTGATCCGCTGTCCGTCACTCGTGGCCAATCCGGCCGATTCCTGCCCGCGATGCTGAAGCGCATACAGACCGTAATAGGTCAGTTTCGCCACTTCTTCGCCGGGAGCCCAAACACCGAAGACACCGCATTCATCCTGCGGGCCCTTCTCGTTGGGCAAAAGATCATGATTTAGGTTTCCGTCACCACGCGCCATAGGAATTATTCTCTCACGAGCAAGGGGCACGATGGGGCGTGAAGTCACCCACAGGGACGGTTCTAGCGGTGTTCTGGATCACCCATCGGCACGGCAAGCGCGCGACGTGCCTTCTTGCGTGTGATGCGATCCACAACCAGGAATACGATGCTGGCGAGCAGGACGCCGAAGAAGGCAAAGCCGACGGACAGGAATCCTGCCACGGAGGCGCGCGTGAAGTTCGCCGATTCCTCGCCGGTGTACGCGGACACGAGGGCAACGACGACGCCCACCAGGGCGCCAATGCCCACGAACGGCCAGAACCTTGGCGCCGCGTAGACCTCCACCTCGACCTGGGTGCCTGGCTCGTCGGCGGGGGTGGGATTGGTGGGGTTCTGGCTGGATTCCATACCCTCTAGGGTACTAAACCAGGGGCAGTTCGGCGGACAGGTCGGCGCGCAACCCGGAGGCGGAGACCTTTCCGGTGGCCAGCGCCGCGTCCCAGCCGATCCTGCCGGAGGCCAGCGCCAGCCAGAGCTGGGCGGGAAGCTCGATGACGTTCGGGGGAGTGCCGCGGGTGTGCCGCGGACCCGCGATGCATTGGGTCACCCCGAACGGCGGAACGCGCACCTCCACGGAGTTGCCCTCGGCGCGGCTGGCCAGTTCCTCCAGCGTGTAGCGCACGGCCAGGGCTATGACCGGGCGGGGCAGCGCCGCGGCTTCCGCCTCTTCGGTCTCGATCCACCGGCCGAGGGCACGGGCCCCCTCTGCCGGATCAATGCGTCGCTTGATGGCCACTGGATATCAGGAATCCAGCAAGTCCATGACCGGGGTTGCCAGGCGCACCGAACCCACGGGGGCATCCCCGCCGAGCACCGGACGGGTCAGCTTGGCCAGGGTGTCGGCCAGTTGGCCGGTGGTAATGGCGCCGGCGTTGGCCAGCAGCGTCAGGCCCAGCAGGTCGGTTCCACGGCCCGATCCGTCCTGCATCTTCACGGCCACGGCCGTTCCGTTGGGGGCTGCGAGCATCAACACGCCCTCGGCGCCGAGCTTGGCGATGACCCCCAGGTCCTCCATCACCAGGGAGTTGGGCAGGCCATGTCCCTGGACCGCCCACGGGTAGTCCAGCATTGCCGTGGCAATGGTTGCCGCCCGCGCCTCGGCATGCTTGTTCCCCGGGGCCTGGGCCAGCTTGGAAGCGGCCCGGGCAAGTCCGGCCAGGGAGATGACCGGTACCGGCGCCCCGCATCCGTCCACGCCCAGGTGGGAGATTTTCTCCCCGGCATAATCCTCGATGACCTCGATCACCCTTTGCTGCAGGGGATGGTCCGCGGAGAGATAGGTCTTGGTGTCCCAGCCGTTTTCCGTGCAGGCCCACAGGAATGCCGCGTGCTTGCCCGAGCAGTTGAACGACAGCGCCGACTTCTGAAGTCCCGCCCGCAACCGTTCGGCGCGTGTTTCGGGGTCTGCCGGCCAGGCGGCGGGGCACAGCAGGTCGGATTCGTCCAGGCCGGCCTTGGCCAGCATGGATTCAACGACGTCGGTGTGTTCAGTGCTCCCCACGTGGCTGGCGCAGGCCAGGGCCACCTGGGCGCCGCGCAGCGGAACCCCGCACTGCATGGAGGCAAGGGCCTGGAAGGGCTTGAGGGCGGAGCGCGGGTACACCAGGGTGTTCGGGTTTCCCAGCGCGGTGAGCACCTCGCCCGCGGCATCAACGACCACCGCGGAACCGCGGTGGCGGGATTCAACGAAGCCGTTGCGCTCGAGCACCACTAGGTCGACGGTTTCGGAGGCAATCAGCGTTTCGGGCATGTGACCTAGTTTACGGTCTGCGTGCTCTCCATCAGTGCAACGACGAAGTCCGAGTCGGGGCGCAGCGGACGCATGTCCCAGGTGGAAAAGCTGGAAGCGATCCGCAGGCCGGCCGCTGCCACGTCGGCCTCGAACGTTCCGAAGGCGTAGTCCTTGAGCAGGGAGAAGCCCACGACCAGTCGGCCGCGGGGCGCCAGATGCGCGGCCAGCGACGACAGTACGGCGCCGGCGGTGCCCGGTGCCACGAAGGCCAGGACGTTTCCGGGGGAGACGACCACGTCGAAGGTTTCGCGGGTCCCGGAGGCATCCCGCAGGTCCAGCGATGCCAGGTTACCGGGCAGCCACCGGGAGCCGGGGAAATCGCGTTGGGCGGCGGCCAGGAGCTCCTCGTCCAGGTCCACTCCGGTGACCCGGTGTCCGCGAGCGGCAAGCGCCCCGCCCACCCGCCCGGTCCCGCAGCCGGCATCGAGCACGCGCGCGTCCCGCGGGAGCAACGCATCAACGAACCTCGCCTCGCCGTCGAGGTCTGCGCCGGATTCGCGCAGTTGAGCAAAGCGGTCGATGTAGTTCTTGGCCTGCTTCGGATCTTGGCGGGCCTGCTGCTGCCACAAGGTTTCCTTCTCCATGTACACGAGCATAGGCGCAGCCACCGCTTGCCTGCGGGGTCGGGATCGGGCGCACCGCCCGGGGAGGACGGTGGACCCGGTGCGAAGTTGGCGCAAATGCGTCGGTCCCGCGACCCGGGTGGGCACTGAGGGGACCGGAGCCGGTAGGCTTAAGCCTCGTGAAGGTACTGGTTATTGGCCCCGGCGGCCGCGAACATGCACTGATCCGCGCTTTGGCTTCGGATCCCTACGTCACCGACCTGCATTGCGCACCCGGCAATGCCGGGATATCGCGTGACGTCACCACCCACCAAATCGATGCCCAGGATCCCGCGGCAGTGGTGGCACTTGCCCGCGAACTGGGCTCGGATCTGGTGGTGGTTGGTCCCGAGGCGCCACTGGCGGCAGGTGTTGCCGACGCACTGATCTCCGCGAACATCCCCGTCTTTGGCCCCACGCAAGCGGCTGCCCAGCTGGAGGCCTCCAAGGCCTTCGCCAAGACGGTCATGGCCGAGGCAGGCGTGCCCACCGCCATGGCCAAGGTCGCCACCAACTCCGAGGAAGCGGCCGAGGCGCTCGATGCCTTCGGCGCCCCCTATGTGGTCAAAGACGATGGACTGGCAGCAGGCAAGGGCGTCGTGGTCACCAACGACCGCGCAGAGGCCCTGGCCCACGCAGAGGCCTGCTTCGCCGCGGGCGGCACCGTGGTCATCGAGGAATTCCTTGACGGCCCGGAGGTCTCCCTCTTTGTCATCTGCGACGGCACCCATGCTGTCCCGCTGGCACCCGCCCAGGACTTCAAGCGCATCTTTGATGGCGACGAGGGACCGAACACCGGCGGCATGGGCGCGTACTCGCCGCTGCCCTGGCTGCCCGCCGGCTTCGTCGACGAGGTCATGGACCGCGTCGCCTACCCGACGCTGCGCGACATGGCCTCCCGCGGCACCCCCTTCACCGGTGTGCTGTACTGCGGCCTGGCCCTCACCGGCCGCGGCATCCGCGTCATTGAATTCAACGCACGCTTCGGCGACCCCGAGACCCAGGCAGTGCTGGCACGCCTGAAGACCCCGCTGGGCGGACTGCTGATGGCAGCGGCCAAGGGCGAACTCGATGACGCCGAGTTGCTGCACTGGCGCCCCGAGACCGCCGTCGGAGTGGTCCTGGCAGCCGAAAACTATCCAGATGCCCCCGTCAAGGGAGCGGCGATCCAGGGGATTGAAGCGGCAGAGGCCATCGAGGACGTCTCGGTGCTGCACGCCGGAACCACCCGCAACGAATCAGGCGAGGTCGTCGTCGACGGCGGCCGCGTGCTGGCAGTCGTGGGCCTGGGGGCCGACCTGCACGCCGCGCGCGACAAGGCCTACGAAGGCGTCGCTGCCATCTCCTGGGACGGTGCCCAGCACCGCACCGACATTGCGCTGAAGGCCGCCAACGGCCAGATCAGCGTCTCGGAAGGAACACACTAGATGTCAGGCCTGCAAACCGAAACCCTGGACCTGCCGGGGTGGACCCACCACTACTCGGGCAAGGTCCGCGACCTCTACATTCCGGCCGATTCCTCCTTCGAGGAAACCGACCGCGTCCTGGTGGTTGCCAGCGACAGGATCAGCGCCTTTGACTACGTGCTGGAATCCGAGATCCCGGACAAGGGCAAGGTGCTGACCCAGTTGAGCCTGTGGTGGTTCGACAAGCTGGCCGGAATCCCCAACCACGTCATCTCCACCGACGTGCCGGACGCCGTTGCCGGCCGGGCCATGGTCTGCAAGAAGCTGGACATGTTCCCGATCGAGTGCATCGCCCGCGGCTACCTGACCGGCTCCGGGCTGGCCGAATACAAGGACCGCCAGACGGTCTGCGCGCTTCCGCTGAAGGCCGGCATGGTCGATGGCTCCAAGCTGGAACCTGCCATCTTCACCCCCTCGGCCAAGGCCGAGGTCGGCGAGCACGACGAAAACATCACCTTCGAGGAAACCGCTGCCCGCATCGGCGGCCAGCAGGCCGCCGACCTGCGCGACGCCACCTTGGCCTTGTACACCCGCGCCGAGGAAATTGCCCGCACCCGCGGCATCATCCTGGCCGACACCAAGGTCGAGTTCGGGATCGATCCCGCCAACGGCGAGATCACCCTGGGCGATGAGGTGCTGACCCCGGACTCCTCGCGCTTCTGGGACGCGGAGACCTACTCCCCGGGGCAGGCGCAGCCGTCCTTCGACAAGCAGTTCGTCCGCGACTGGCTCACCTCCGAGGCCTCCGGCTGGGACAAGAACTCCGGCGAGGAACCCCCGGCGCTGCCGGCGGAGATCATCGAGCGTACCCGTGCGCGCTACATCGATGCCTACGAGCGGCTGACGGGACTGACCTTCAGCGCCTGATCCGCGCCACCGACAAAGGCCCTGGCCCCCCATCCGTGCAGGACGGGGGGGCCAGGGCCTTTGTCGTGTCCGGGACCCTCAGGGGGCGCGGCAGGGGCGGGATCAGACCAGCGAGTCGAGCCAGGCCTTGTGCAGCGCGGCAAAGCGGCCTTCGGCGCCGATGAGCTCGGCCGGGGTGCCGTCCTCGACGATTCGTCCGTCGTGGACCACCAACACCCGGTCGGCGATCTGCACCGTGGAGAGCCGGTGCGCGATGATCAGCGCGGTCCGGTTGCCCAGCAGGGTCTGTAGCCCGCGCTGCACGGCGCGTTCGGAGGGGATGTCCAGCGAGCTGGTCGCCTCATCGAGGATCAGCACCGCCGGGTCCGCCAGGAACGCCCGGGCGAAGGAGATCAGCTGGCGCTGGCCGGAGGAGACGCGACCGCCGCGCTTGTTCACGTCGGTGTCGTAGCCCTCGGGCAGGGCCGTGATGAATTCGTGGGCGCCCACGGCGCGGGCGGCCAGGATGATCTCCTCGATGCTGGCGCCGGGCTTGCCCAGGGAGATGTTCTCGGCCACGGTCCCGGAGAAGAGGAAGGCCTCCTGGGTCACCATCACCACATGCCGGCGCAGGTCGTTGTTGGCGATCCGCTCGATCGGCACCCCATCAAGGGTCAGCGACCCGGAGCGCAGGTCGTAGAACCTGGCGATCAGCTTGGCCAAGGTGGACTTGCCGGCGCCTGTCTGCCCGACCACGGCAACGGTCTGCCCCGCCGGGATGGCCAGGTCGAACCTGTCCATGACGACGGGGCCGTCCCCGTACCCGAAGACCGCGTCCTTGAATGCCACGGCACCTGCAACCTGTTCCAGCGGCTGCGGCTTGGCGGGTTCCACCACGGTGGGTTCCTCCTCGAGCAGTCCGGAGACCTTTTCCAGCGCCGCGGTTGCCGATTGCAGCGACTGGTAGAACATCGCGATGTTTTCCACCGGCTGGAACACCCGCTTGGTGGCCAGCAGCAGGGCCACCAGCACGCCCACCCCCAGCTCGCCGTCAAGGATGCGGAACCCGCCCCAGGCCAGCACCGCCGCCACCGACAGGTTGCCGATGAGCACCAGCGAGGGCTGGAGCACGCCGAAGAGGTTGATGGAGCGGATCGAGTTGTCCCGGTATTGGCCGGCGACCTGCGCGTAGGCGGCGTCGTTGGCTCGTTCCTTGCGGAAGGCTTTCACGGCGCGAATGCCGGTCATGGTTTCCACGAAGCTGCCGATGACCCGGGCCGAGACCACCCGGGATTCGCGGTAGACCAGTTCCGAGCGTTTCTGGTACCAGCCAAAGAGCAGCCAGATGGGCAGGGCGGCGATGACGACCACGAGCCCCGAGCGCCAGTCGAGGACGAAGATGGATACCAGGGTGAAGGTCACGAAGACGGCGGCCGAGGCGAGTTCGGAAATGCCCTGGTCCAGCAGTTCGCGCAGCGTCTCCAGATCCGAGGTCTGCCTGGAGATGATGCGCCCGGAGGTGTATTTTTCGTGGAACTCCAGGCTCAGGCGCTGGGTGTGCCGAAAGACGCGCAGGCGCAGATCCAGCAGCATGGCCTGGGAGATCTTCGCGGTGCACAGGATGTACCAGCCCAGCAGCGTGCCGGCGGCGATGGCCGAGAGCACGTAGGCGCCGCCGGTGATGCCCAGGGGCGCCCAGTTGCCGGCGGCGACCTGCGGCAGGCCCCAGTCGATGGCCCAGGCGATGATCAGCGGGAAAGCGACGCGGGCGGCGTTGGAGATGACCACGAGCACCACGGTGAGCGCCAGCATGCGCTTTTGTGTCCTGGCCAGGGTGGCCAGCAGCCTCCAGGAGCGAGCGCGCACTCGCTTGCGTTCGTCCTTGGACAGGGTGATGGCGTCCTCGTTGGCGACACCGATGTTCTGGCTCATGCTAGCGGACCGCCTTCAAGGGGAATGATGTCGGATTCCTCGTCCACGAGGCTGGCAATGACGAAGCGGTAGTGCTCGTTGCGTGCCAGCAGTTCCGAGTGCGTGCCCACGTCGTCGATGAGCCCGTCCCTCAGCAGCGCAACCTTGTCGGCCAAGGCCACGGTGGATGGCCGGTGGGCCACGATCAGCGTGGTGGTCCCGGCCAGGGTGGTGCGCAGCCGCTGTGTCACCGCTTCCTCGGTGCGTACGTCCAGGGCCGAGAGCGGGTCGTCGAGCACCAGCACGCGCGGCCTGGCCGCTATGGCCCGGGCCAGGGCGATGCGCTGGCGCTGGCCTCCGGAAAGGGACAGGCCTTCTTCGCCGATGACGGTGTCCAGGCCTTGGGGCAGCGTGCGGGCGAAGCCGGCCTGGGCGGTGTCGATGGCATCCTCCAGCAGCGCGTCCAGTTCCGGTCCGTCGAGCCCGGTGGCTCCCAACAGCACGTTGTCCCGGATCGAGGAGGAAAACAGGATGGTGTCCTCGAAGGCGACCGCCACGTCGCGGCGCAGTTCGACCAGGTCCCGATCGCGCACGTCGACGCCGTCGATGAGGACCTGGCCACCGGTGGCTTCGTAGAGCCGGGGAACGAGCTGGAGCAGCGTGGACTTTCCGGTGCCGGTCATCCCGACCAGTGCCATGGTCTCCCCGGGGGCCACGTGCAGATTGACGCCGCGCAGCACCGGTGCGGCGGTGGCCGGGGTGTCGGGGAAGCGGAAGAGGACGTTGCGCAACTCAAGTTCCCCGCGCGGGTCCGTAGGGGAAACGGGCGAGTCGGGGGAGGTGATGGTGTTGTTGGTGTCCATGACCTCGAAGTGGCGGTCCAAGGCGGTCTTGGTCGTGAGGGTCATGCCCATGAGCATGCCCATGTGTTCAACCGGCCCGGCCAGCACCGTGGCGGTGGCGAAGAAGGCAACCAGCGCCCCGACGCTCAGTTCGCCCTGCGCGGTGAGCCACAGCCCCGCCACCAGGCCCAGGCCCAGCGTGGTTTCGGGGATGGCCACCACGTAGAGGATGAAGCTGGCCAGGGTCCTGGCCTTGGAAACCTCGGTGTCGCGAAGCTGCTCGGCCCGGGTGTTGAACCCGTCGTACATGTGGCGGCCTCGGCCAAAGGCCTTGATGACGCGGATGCCGTGGACCGATTCCTCCACGGCCGTGGCCAGGTCCCCGGCCTGGTCCTGGCTCAGCCGGCTGGCGGCCCGGTAGTTGTTGCGGAAGTGGAACGCCTTGATGGAGATGGGAATGGCCCCGGCCAGGTAGATGGTGCCCAACACCCAGCTGGAACTGAACATCAGGGTCAGCCCGGCGATCACGGTGACGGTGGAAACCACAAGCATCATCGCGCCGAAGGCGAGCCACCGGCGCAGCAGGCTCAGGTCGCCCATGGACCTGGAGAGCAACTGGCCGGAGCCCCAGCGCTCGTGGAAGGCCACGGGAAGCTGCTGGAGGTGGCCGTACAGGCGCACCCTCATCTGGGTTTCCAGGCGGGCCGCGGGGGTGATCACGAATTGCCGGCGCAGGAACACCAGCAGTGCCTCGAGGGCGCCGAGGGCAGCCACCAGGCCCACGGCCAGCCAAACCTCTGAACCCCTTCCTTCCGGGTGCAGCACATTGTTCACCAGCCATGCCAGGACCTGGGGAATGGTCAGGGCGACGACGCCGGCCAACAGCGCGCACAGGAACCCGAAAAACAGCCGGGGGAGGATGGGCTTGACGAAGGGAATGAGCCGGGCAAAGGTCCTGCCCAGCGTGGGCGTGCCCGCCGCGGGGGCGTGTCCTTGTTGTACTGCCACCGGTGTCCGACCTCTATCCCCGCGCATGGTTGTGCTTCTGCGAATACCCTACAGTGTGGGGTTGGGATTCATCAATCGGATGGGTCGGGCTACCCCTGTGCCGTCAACGTGAGCAGGATGGCCTCCGGCGGGCAGGCGATCCGCACCGGGGCGAAGCGCGAGGTCCCGATGCCGGCGGACACGTTCAGCGGCGTGCTCTTGCCGGCGAAGTCCCATTGCGTCAGCCCGCTGGCCCGCCAGGTCGGCAGATCACAATTCGTCACCAGGGCGCCGTAGCCCGGGATGCAGACCTGGCCCCCATGGGTGTGCCCGGCCAGGATCAGGTCGGTGCCGGCGGCAGTGAACCTGTCCAGGACGCGCTGGTACGGCGCATGGGCCAGCGCGATGCGAAGGTGCGGTGCCGAGCCGGAGGTGGCGGAACCGGCCGGCCACCCGGCAAAGCGGTCCAGGTCCAGGTGCGGATCGTCCACGCCCGTGAAATCCAGGCGGGTCCCGTTCACTGCCATGGAATGGTTCCGGTTGGTCAGGTTGACCCAGCCGGCGGTACCGAAGGCGCGGTGCATTTCCTGCCAGGGCAATTGGTACTTGGGGGAGTTCCGCGGCGTGTCCGAGCGCTTGGCGAGATAGCGGAACGGATTCTTTGGCCGTGGCCCGAAGTAGCAATTTGACCCGGGTACGAAGGCCCCGGGGAAGGCCATCAGCGGGTCCAACGCCTCCAGCAAGGCGTCCAGGCCTTCAAGGTGTCCCAGATTGTCGCCGGTGTTGATCACGAGGTCTGGTTTCAGATCCGCCAGGGACTGCAGCCAGCGGCGCTTGAGCTCCTGGCCCGGCACCATGTGGATGTCCGATAGGTGGAGCATCCGGATCGGCAAGGAACCAGGGGGCAGCAGTGCCAGGGTCTCCTCACGGATGCCGAAGCGCGCGGTCTGGCCCAATCCGTATCCGAAAAGGATGCCGGCGCCGGCGGTTGCCGCACCAGCCGCCAAAGCGGCCCCACGCACAGTGCGTGAGACCGCTTCGGCCAGCGATGATGAAGTCGCGAGGGAACTAGTCATCTTCGGTCTTCTTGGGAGGGTTGGGCGTGTTTCCGCTGTTTCCCTTGGGCTTGGGGGTTGCGGTCGCCTTCGGGGCTTCCGATTCCTTGGGCTCCTTGGTTTCCTTTGAATCCGAGGTTTCGGAGCTTGCCGAATCCGCTGTGTCATCGTCGTCGGCTTCCACCTTCTTCGGGGCCGGAGGCTTGGGCGCGGACTTGGCCTTGCCGAAGGATTCGGTCGGGTAGAGATCGCCGACCTTCTTCATGTAGTTGGTCCACAGCGGGGAAGCCCAGGTTCCGGAGTCGACCCAGCGACGGGCGATGCCGTCGATCACCTTGTTCTTGGTCTCCAGGTTCTGTTGCTTGTCGTAACGGCCGACCCATGCGGCGGAGGCCATGCCGGTGGTGTAACCCACGAACCAGGTCGAGTTGGCCTTGTTGTTCGTACCGGTCTTGCCGGAGATCGGGTAGTCGATGGCGCCCTTGGTGACCTTTTGTTTGGCAATCTTTGTCATGGTGCCGTTCATATCGGCGACGACCTGGGGGCTGACTGCCTGCTCGCAAGTGACCGGCTTGACCTTGTATGCGGTGCCTTTGGCATCGGTGACCGAGGTCAGGGCACGGTTGTCGCAGAACTCGCCGTTATTGGCAAAGGTCGCAAACGCGGTGGCCTGGGCCAGCGGGGTGATGCGGGCAGAACCAATCACGAAGGCCGGGTTGGCCGGAGATATCGGCTGTCCCAGGGTTGATTTTTTACCCGTGGCCGGATCGATGTCGTTGTCGTAGTCGATCAG
The DNA here is from genome assembly GCF_025847175.2 of Paeniglutamicibacter sp. ZC-3. Taxonomy (NCBI): domain Bacteria; kingdom Bacillati; phylum Actinomycetota; class Actinomycetes; order Micrococcales; family Micrococcaceae; genus Paeniglutamicibacter; species Paeniglutamicibacter sp. ZC-3. The sequence goes on from NZ_JAOYTG010000011.1 coordinate 40,175, forward strand.
GCCCAGGCGTTCGGTGCCCTCGGCAATGTCGCAGAGGTCAAGTTTGGAGGCCTCGGCCACGGTGGCGGAGTTCACGGAGTTGAACAGGCCATAGTCAACCGTCATGGACGAGGGATAGCCGCTCACCGCGTTGGCTGGATCCCAGCCGCCGCCAACGGTGGTGTATCCGCGCGGTAGGCATGAGGCCTTCCAACGGAATGAAGCCGGGTAGTTCTTCTTATTGGGTGCGCTGATCCGGTCCCACATGTTGCGACCCGATTCGAGCCAGGCCATCGTGGTGTAGGGCTTCATCGTTGAACCACCCTGGAAGCCGCCGGCCCCGCCCAGTGCTTTCTCGACGGCAAAGTTGATGGTGGTGTTCGGGCCGGTGTTTTTGTCCGTTGGGACGTAGTCCTTGTTCTGGCCCATGGCCAGGATGTTGCCGGTGCCCGGTTCGACCGTCACGATGGCCGCGCCGATGTTCGACTTGTCGTCGGCAGGGATCATGGCCCTGGACTGCTTCGCCGCTTCCTTCTGCAGGCGCGGGTCCAACGTCGTCTTGATGGTCAGGCCACCGCGGTACAGCAGGTTTTCGCGATCCTTGCGGGTCTTGCCGTAAGCCTCATCGGTGGTGATGAGCCTCGTGACGTAGTCACAGAAGTAGGCGGAATCCTCGGCGGCGATGCAACCGGACTTGACCTCTTTCGGCTTGACGCCCAGCTTGGACTTCACTGCCTTGTCGTATTCGTTCTTGTCGATGGCACCGGTGCGCAGCATGGCAGCCAGCACGGTGTTTCGACGCTTGAGGCTACGTTCCGGGTACTTCTCCGGGTTGTAGGCGTTGGGCAGCTGGACCATTCCGGCGAGCATCGCGGACTGCTGCAGGTTCAGGTCCTTGGCGTCCACCGAGTAGAAACGCTGGGCTGCGGCCTGGATGCCGTAGTTGCGGCCGGAGAACAGCACAAGGTTCAGGTAACCCTCGAGGATTTCGTCCTTGGTCATTTCCTTTTCGATGGAAATGGCCAGCTTGGCTTCGCGTGCCTTGTCGGCGATGTCCTTGGAGCCGGAGATCGTCATCTCGGAGCGGTCCACGCCGTTGACGACGTCGGCGTTCACCAGCAGGTTGTTGACGTACTGCTGGGTCAGGGTCGAGGCGCCCTGCTGCGACGAGGAAGTGAAGTTGTTCACCGCGGCGCGGGCGATGCCGCGGACATCGATGCCGTTGTGCTCGTAGAAGCGCTCGTCCTCGATGGAGATGATGGCACTCTGCATGACCTTGGAAATGTTCTTGAGCTTTACCGGCTGCCGGTTTTCCGAGTAGAACGTCGCAATCGTGGAACCGTCCTTGGCCAGGATCTTCGAGGGCTGCGCGATGGGCTCGCCCTTGAAACTGGCCGGGAGGGCATCAAAGATTTCGGTTCCGGCGTTCGCACTGCTGCCGGCAAGGGACGCAATGGGGACCATGAGCCCTGCCGCAAGGACGCCACTTAAGGCGCTCACCCCAAAGAAGGCAACGATCTTGCCGAGGGTGGTAGCCGTATCAAAAAACGGGGACTTTTTAGCTGCCATACCTACTAGTTTACAAGGACGCGCTAACGTATCGGTTATGACCAAATGGGAGTACGCCACTTTGCCACTTATTATTCACGCCACGAAGCAGATCCTGGATCAGTGGGGAGACGACGGTTGGGAGCTAGTTGCCGTCGTTCCCGGACCCAATGGAAATGCACCGGTCGCTTACCTTAAGCGTCCCAAGGCCTAACGACAGAAACGAGAAAACCCATGCAACAAGAGACTTCTTCAGCCATCGAGGCACGCCTGGCCGAACTCGGCCACAGCCTCCCCGCAGTCGTCGCACCCGTGGCCGCCTACGTACCGGCCACCATCACCGGCAACCTGGTTTACACCTCGGGTCAACTGCCGTTTATTAACGGGGAACTCACAGTCACGGGCAAGGTCGGCGCGGCTGTTTCCGCCGAAGCCGCAGCGGGCCAGGCCCAGGCCTGTGCACTGAATGCCCTGGCAGCCATCAAGGATGTCATCGGCGACCTGGACCGCATTGTCCGCGTGGTCAAGGTCGTGGGCTTCGTGGCCTCCGATCCGTCCTTCACCGGCCAGCCCGCAGTCATCAATGGGGCCTCCGAATTCCTCGGGGCCGCTCTTGGCGACAAGGGCGTGCACGCCCGCTCGGCCGTCGGTGTTGCGGCACTGCCGCTGGACGCACCTGTCGAGGTTGAACTGATTGTCGAGTTTGCGTAACCAATCCGATTCCGGCGGCCCCGTGAACGAGAATTCCCTGGCGACACCACGGAATCCGTCCACGGGGCTGCTGCGCCGTCTTTGCGACCTTCCGCCAGCGCAGTATGACGCTGCGGAAAACTGGGTTTCCTACGGAAACCGCACACCCCGGGCGACCCGCCCTGCATCATCGGTGGTGCTGATTCGCGACTCCCCAAAAGGTGTTGAAACTTACCTTGGATATCGTCCGGGCGGTTCGCCGCTCGGGAGTGTCGCCTTCCCCGGCGGAAGCCTTGAAGACGACGACGAACGCGAAATTCCCTGGTACGGACCCAGCCTGTCCGAGTGGTCCAAGCGGCTGGGCATCCTTGACCAGCGAGTGGTCAGGGCACATATCGTGTGCGCCATCCGGGAACTTTTCGAGGAAACGGGCGTGCTGCTGGCCGGGACCGACGAGTTGTCCGTGGTGGAAAACTGCGACAGTGAAGACTGGATGGCCGTGCGCGAGGCCGTTGCCGTCCAGGACAAGTCCCTGGAGGATGTGCTCAGGAAGCGCGGGCTGGGCCTGCGCACCGACCTTCTGCGACCGCTTTCGCACTGGATCTCCCCAAACTTTGCTTTGCGGCGCTTCGACACACGGTACTTTGCCGCGGCACTCCCGGTTCGCCAGGAACCGTCGCTCCTGCGCGGCAAGGGCATATGGGCCGCCTGGAAGGTGGCTGCGGAGGTCGTCGAACAACGCAACACCACGTCCCTGGGCGATGAGGTCGGCGCCCCGGACACCAAGGGCCTGTCTCTGAGCAAGATCACGACCCCCGCAGTCGAAGTCATTCTGGAAAAGATCGCTTCCACCCGCGGGACCGTCGCCTATCTTTCTGTTCGCCGTGAACTGAAAAGCTACCATCCCGAACTTGTCCAGGTGGGCGGGGAATTCTACTTGGACGTCACCACCGCGACCGCCGCGGAGGGCGGCGGGCTGGGACGCGGTCGCTGACGTCGAACCGCCGTGGGCCGGCCAACGCCGCCCCGGCCGTGATTCGGCTTAAACAGGTGTGGCGGGGTTCCCCCAAGGAGGAACCCCGCCACACCTGTTCCTGCATGGTGCGCTTTAGCGTGAACGCTGGCGCAGACGCTGGATGTCGAGGATCACGACGGCGCGTGCCTCAAGACGCAGCCAACCGCGCTGCACGAACTCGGCCAGGGCCTTGTTCACGGTTTCGCGCGAGGCGCCCACCAGCTGCGCCAGTTCTTCCTGCGTCAGCTCGTGTGCAACCAGGATGCCGTCGGTGGCCGGACGACCGAAGCGGTCGGCCAAGTCCAGCAGTGCCTTGGCGACACGGCCCGGAACATCCGAGAAGACCAAGTCGGCCAGGGACTCGTTCGTGCGGCGCAGGCGCGAAGCCAGGGCCTGCAGCAACTGGACCGAAACCTCCGGGCTGGTCAGGATGACCTTGCGCAGGTTTTCGTGGCGAAGGCCGGCCAGACGCGTCTCGGAGACGGCGGTAGCGGTGGCGTTGCGCGGGCTTGGGTCGAACAAGGCCATTTCGCCGAACAATTCGCCCGGGCCGAGAACGGCAATGAGGTTTTCACGACCGTCCGTGGAAGTGCGCCCCAGCTTGATCTTGCCCGAAACGATGAAGTAGAGCTGGTCGCCCTGGTCGCCCTCGCGGAAGACCGAGGCGCCACGGGACAGATCCACTTCAGATAGTTCTTCAGTCAGTGCAGAGAACACCTCGTCGCTCAATGAAGCGAAGAGTGGTGCTCGGCGCAGTACCTCGATGTCCATAAAATCTCCTGTCAACTGTCGTTAGCGCTCACCTAATTGTGCCGTACGGTTGGCCCATGTGACAGCTTCCACACGCCAAATCAGGCTAAATGTGGTTAGAATCGCGGGCTTCACACAGGCGGCCGGTCTAGACTCGTGGCAACGAATAGTGTTTTGGGCCCCATTTTGGGTCGTGCAACACGGTATGAGGGGCAGGAGTCCACACTGAATGTTGGGATTGACATGGCTGGACCTGCTGCTCATCATCTCCTTGATCAGCTTTTTGGCCTCTGGCCTGCGTAAAGGCTTCTTTGTCACGCTTGGGGCGATCGTTGGTTTCCTCGCCGGTGGAATAGCCGCGTTCTACGGAATCCCGCTCGTATCGACGTGGGTGACGAACCCGGGATGGCGAATCTTCTGGATTGTTGCCGCCGGGTTGATTTTCATCTTGATTGGCCAGGGAATCGGGATGGCCATCGGCTCCCGAATCCGCTTATGGCTGAACTTCCCGGTGCTGAAGACCTTTGACAGGTTGCTTGGCGGCGTTGCCAACACCGTTATGGCGGCCCTGGTGATCTCCGCAATCGCACTTTCGGCAGCGACGATGGGCGTGCCCTGGGTTTCCCAGCAAGTGGCAGACTCACGGGTTCTGACCACGATCCAGGCCTGGACGCCGAAGCCGATCACCAATTTTGTCACCGAGGCCCGCGCCCAGGTCATGGGCCAGACGCTTCCGGAACTTTTTGAGCCTTTTGCCCCAAAGGTCGCCATCGACGTTCCCGAGCCGGAGGACCTTGGCAGTGGCGTCGAGGCGGCCGAGGGATCGGTCGTCAAGATCATTGGCACTGCCTACGCCTGCGGCGTGAACCAGTCCGGTTCCGGCTTTGTCTATGCATCGGACCGGGTGATGACCAACGCGCACGTGGTTGCCGGGATCACCGAGCCGTCCGTGACCACTCAGGATGGGCAAGTGCTCTCGGGAAGCGTCGTGTACTTCGACTCCGTTGCCGACATAGCCGTCCTGGAGGTGCCGGGACTTGGCTTGAAGCCGCTGGAGCGCGGTGAGGACCTGGAGCGCGGTGACACCGCGGCATTCCTGGGCTACCCCGGGGGCGGGTCGTTCCGCGCCATGGGAGCGGTGGTCGAGTCCCTGAGCACCGTCTCGATCCAGAACATCTACGGCGCCGAACCGACGCCGCTGCGCATCTACCAGCTGGCCGCCAAGGTCGAGCAGGGCAACTCCGGCGGACCGGTGCTCAATTCCCAGGGCCGCGTGGTGGGCATGGTCTTCGCCAAGGCCAAGGGCGCCGCAGACGTCGGCTACGCACTGGCCCTTGAAGAGCTCGACGCGGCACTGGAAAAGTCCGAAGGATCCAGGGAAGCGGTTCCCACGGGCGCTTGCTCGCCGCACTAAGCGCACGGGCCCGATGCTGCCGCCACCTGGCTTAGAGCCAATCGAGCTGTGCCCCATGCTGCCCGGTGCGGGCCAGGGGGACCCTGTCCAGTGCCAGCGTGAAGTGGTTGCCCTCGGAATTCTCCCGGGTCTGGTTCGATCCATCCATGAAGAACGCCTCGTTGGAAATCCAGCGGCAGCCCAGAGTGGCGATGGTTTCTGCAAAGCGGGTCCGCCGCGGCTCGTCCAGGTAGGCCAGCACCGCCGAGTGCATGACCACCGGCACTGCATGTTTCGGCGCCGCCTCGACCAGCTCGACAATGCGTTCGTTCAGGTCCCCGGACAGGATCAGTGGCGGTCCCGCGACCCCTTGCATTTCACCCGACTTCAGCGTGGCCAAGGTGGCCAGGGCGGCATCCAGCTGCTCGAGGCGTGCCTCCTGCCCGGGCCAGACCAGGGCCCGGAGCCACGCCACGGTGTCAGGATCGGTGCCGTCCAACGGGTTCAGGTCGACCCCTGCCCGCCAGGCGATATCGGGCAGGGCCGGGGGGATCGGCGGATTGCCGGTCGTGGTGCAGCGCAGCAACGGGGAACCGGTGCCCAGCCGCGGCGCTCCGTCGTAGGAGTAGGAATAGAGATCCGGCAGCAGGCACAGGCCCGCGGACGGGCCCACCTCAATCAACGCCAGGGGGCGTTTTTCCTGCTCCTCCACCATCGCCAGGGCCGGCAGCAGCGTGGCGCAGCGCCCGGCCTCGTTGGTCTGCGTGGCGCGGCCCATGATGATCCGGCGGACCTCCGGCCAATGACGGCCGAGGTAGCTCTCCAGGACTGGAAATGGTTCGTCGGGGCACCCGTGGAAGCGCGCAGCGGCAAAGACCAAGTTGGGCTGTCGTTTGGGCGCGGGCAGGTCCGCGATGAGTTCCAGCAGTGCCTTGCTGCCGGCGACCCCTCCGGCCCACTGGCTGTACAGCTCGCTGTGCCCGGTGAACCAATGCCGGGCGTAGTCGAGGTACAGCTCCGCGGCGGCCTGCGTGGATTCGTTGCCCATCAGCCCGCCTCCGAGGTGTCGTGTCGCGGCAGGTCTGCTGAAACGGTGCCGCCTGCCAGCCGGTGCGATTCGAGCAGGAGCTCCTCGAGCTCGGCGAGGTCGATGCGTTCGAGCCTGACCAGCAGCAACATTGGCGAGCGCCCATGGTGCGGTGTCCAGAAGTAGGTGCCGGGGTCCATGGCCGCCAGGGCCTCGCGCTCAGTGGTTTTCACCGTGAGCACATCGTCTTCCCACATGCGGGCCATCAGGGTCTTGGCGAACCACGCCGGACGTTGCCAGCTGGGTCTTTCGACGACCCCTGGAAGGGCCAGGCACAGCCTGCGGACGTCGTCTTCGGTGCTCATGGCCCCACGATACCGATCCGGCCCGCCGCGGCACAGGGGCCACGGGCGCCGGGGGCTACTTCCCGGCGAGGTGGATGAGCTGCTGGACGCCCAGGACATACCCGTTGACGCCCGCGCCCACAATGATGGAGGCCGCCACCGGGGAAATATAGGAATGGTGGCGGAAGGCCTCGCGGCGGTGCACATTGGAGATGTGGACCTCGATCACCGGCAGCTGGACGCCGGAGATGGCGTCGGCCAGGGCCACGGAGGTGTGGGTGAACGCACCGGGGTTGAACACGATGCCCGCCACGGCGCCCCGGGCCGCATGGATCGCGTCGATGAGCACGCCCTCATGGTTTGACTGCAGGAACTCCACCTCGTAGCCCGCCGTCCCGGCGGCGGCACGGCAGAGCTCCTCGACATCGTTCAGGGTCTCGTGGCCGTAGATCTCCGGCTCCCGGGTGCCCAGGAGGTTGAGGTTCGGGCCGTTGAGGACCAGGATGCGCGGGGTGTTGTTTTCACTCATGGAACCACTGTAGGCAGTCAGCGTGGTTCGGGCCGTGGCGGCAAGCCGTTCTTGCGTTAAATGACGGGAGGGGGAGGAGCCGAAGCCCTTCCCCCCGCCCGTCGGTGCAGGTGCTACTTGCGCATCGATTCGGCGATCTGCGTCATCACGGTGTTGTCGGCCAGCGTGGTCGCGTCCCCGACCTCGCGCCCCTCGGCGACGTCCTTGAGCAGGCGGCGCATGATCTTGCCCGAGCGGGTCTTGGGCAGCTCCGGGACCACCAGGATGTGGCGCGGCTTGGCGATCGGGCCGATGTCCTTGCCGACGTGGTTGCGCAGCGTGGCCACGACGTCCTCGCCTGCTTCCGGCTCGATCTGCAGGATCACGAACGCGACAACGGCCTCGCCGGTGGTCTCGTCCTTGGCCCCGACGACGGCTGCCTCGGCCACGTAGGGGTGGGCGACCAGCGAGGATTCGATCTCGGTGGTGGACAGGCGGTGCCCGGAAACGTTCATGACGTCGTCCACCCGGCCCAGCAGCCAGATGTCGCCGTCCTCGTCTTTCTTGGCGCCGTCGCCGGCGAAGTACATGCCCTCGAACCGGGACCAGTAGGTGTCCTTGTAGCGGTCCATGTCGCCCCAGATGCCGCGCAGCATGCCCGGCCACGGGTCGCGGATGACCAGGAAGCCGCCCTCGCCGTTGCCCACGGAAACGCCCATCTCATCGACCACGTCCACGGTGATGCCGGGGACCGGCGTCTGCGCGGAGCCGGGCTTGGTGGCGGTGACCCCGGGCAGCGGGGCGATCATGTGCGCGCCGGTTTCGGTCTGCCACCAGGTGTCGACGATCGGGGTCGGGTGATCCTTGCGTTCCCCGTTTTTCCCGTTGTTGGTGCCGATGACGTCGCGGTACCACATCCACGCCTCGGGGTTGATGGGTTCGCCCACCGATCCGAGCACGCGCAGGGACGAGAGATCGTAGGAATCCGGGATCTGCCGCCCCCACTTCATGAAGGTGCGGATGGCGGTGGGTGCCGTGTACAGGATGGTGACCCCGTACTTTTCGATGATCTCCCACCAGCGGCCCTGGTGCGGGGAATCCGGGGTGCCCTCGTACATGACCTGGGTGGCGCCGTTGATCAGCGGGGCGTAGGTGACGTAGGAGTGGCCGGTGACCCAGCCGATGTCGGCGGTGCACCAGAACACGTCCGACTCGGGGTGCAGGTCGAAGGTGTCGCGGTGGGTGGCGGCGGCCTGGGTGAGGTAGCCGCCGGTGGTGTGGATGATGCCCTTGGGCTTGCCGGTGGTGCCGGAGGTGTAGAGCACGAAAAGCGGGTGCTCGGCCTCGTGGCCGACCGCGGTGTGCTCGACGTCGGCGGTGTCGATCGTCTCGGACCACCACTTGTCCAGGCCGTCGTTCCAGGCGACGTCCTGTCCGTTGCGCTTGACCACCAGCACGTTCTCAACCGTGTGGCCTTCCTTGGCCAGGGCCTCGTCGACGGCGGGCTTGAGCGCCGAGGGCTTGCCGCGGCGCCAGGTGCCGTCGGCGGTGACCACGAGCTTGGCCTGCGCATCGTCGATGCGGCTGCGCAGGGCGTCGGCGGAGAAGCCGCCGAAGACCACCGAGTGGATGGCGCCGATGCGGGCGCAGGCCAGCATGGTGATCACTGCCTCGGGGATCATCGGCAGGTAGACGGCGACGCGATCGCCCTTGGCCACGCCGAGGGACTCGAAGGCGTTGGCGGCCTGCTTCACCGCGGTGGTCAGCTGTGCGTAGGTGTAAGTGCGGGTGTCGCCCGGCTCGCCCTCGAAGTGGATGGCGACGCGGTCGCCGAGCCCGTTTTCGACGTGGCGGTCCAGCGCGTTGTAGGCGGCGTTGACCTTGCCGTCGGCGAACCACTTGGCCACCGGGGCGCCCGACCAGTCGAGGACTTCGGTGAAGTCGGTCTCCCAGGTCAGTGTCTTGCGTGCCTGGTCGGCCCAGTAGCCCAGGCGGTCCGCCGTGGCGGCCTCGTATTGCGCGGACGATCCAATGGCATTGGCCGCGAACTCCGCGCTCGGGGCGAAGGAGCGGGTTTCATGCGAGAGGTTGTCAAGCGTGGGGGTGTGGGTATCCGACACGGGTTTTGGTCCTTCCGATAACAAACAAATGGGTCTTGTGATTCAGGTTACAGCCGCGCGGCCCGTCGGGGTGTGGCCCGTCACAAGTATGACAGTGGAGGGTGGCGATTGTGCGCCGAGCGGCATCCCGATGGCGTTCAGCGGTCCCGGGCGGGCCGTCTTGGAGCGCCGCTTGACCGCAGTCCGCTGCGGCGGGCATCAACCTGCCGCACCGCGCCGGCAGATGCGAGCCGAAAGGCGACCCGGTGTGCCGAAACACGCCGGTTGTGCCGCTGCGCGGATAGTGTTGTCAGTAGCCTTTGCCTTTCCGGCCAACCCGGACAACGGCCGCCCGGATCACGGGTGTGCCGCGGGATCACATGCCGGTGCCGGCGCAGGGACAGAACGCAACACATAGCAGAAGCGGGGTCTTCATATGGATAAGGTGCACGCCAAGGCACAGGGTTCGCAACCCGGGCACACGCTCAAGCCGCTCCTCGGGCCGCTGTCGATGCGCGACGCCCTTGTCATTCTCGGCGGGGTGTTGGTGCTAGTGGGGTCGTTGATCCCGATCCCGTGGAACAGGTCCGTCTCGGTGAACATGTGGATCTTTCCGGGACTGCCCTTCCACCTCTTTGTCTCGCTGCTGCTGCCGCTGGGGATCGCCGTCGGGTTCCTGTGGCGCCGGCTCACCGGCCGCACCCGCGTGCGCGTTGCCTCGCTGAGCCTCGACCAGGCAGGTTCGGTGGTGGCCCTGTTCGCTGCCGCCTACTTCTTCAACTCCTACGTGGCCTCCATGTCCCCGGCCTACCTGATCGGGCTTCTCGGTGCGTTGGCCATGATCGCCGGCACCACTCTTGCCACCTACCTGGGAATCTTCCGCCGCGACTTCGTGTCCGGCGGCGACTCGGTGCTCGGTGCCGATGTGCACCCGGTGGCGCTGGCCCCCAAGGAGTCTGCGGTGAAGAAGGCCGAGTCCACCGACGGGCAGGCCGCCGAGGCCGAATCCGAAAGCTTCGGCGCAAGCAGTGCCGGCGGCGCCGGGACAGCTTCCGCCCGACGACCCGGCACGCCCGGGCCCAACAGGTCCGAAGGCCACCGGGAGTCCGCCTCGGCTTCCGCACCCGTCGCCGGTGCCGTGGCCGGTGCCGTGGCCGGCGCGGGGGCCGCTGCGGCGGCCGCCGGGGTTGCGGCGCCCGCACCGGCCCCCGTGAAGGATTTCCCCGCTCCGGAGCACGAATCGACGCCTGCCGCCACGCAACGCCGGGGTTCCGAGGCCGCTGCCTCAGCTACAGCTGACAAAGATGCCGACTCGGCTGAGCCGGCATCGGTGAAGCCGGAGGCACCCCACGCACAGAAGGCGGAAGCCCGCGACGGGCAGCAAGCCCACGGTGCGTCGGACGATGTCAACCAGGACCAGACGAATGCCGCGCACCCGCTAACGGAATGGAAGTCGGTCGCCGAAGCCAAGACCGGCCACCAGTCCGAGTCCGCTTCCGCTGCGGAGACCGGTGCCGGGACGCGCACCGATGCGCAGGCAGCCTACGCCGACAGCCTGCCCTCGACCCAAGGCGCGGAACCCCAGGACGCCGCGACGGACTCCGCCGCCGAAAACCCCTCGAAGCCCGAGGTGGCTGGAGCCGCCAGCGGAACCGCGGCGGTGCAGGGTGCCGGACGCAGCGGCAGCACCGATGCCGATGCCACGTCAGGTCGGGATCCCGAGCCCGCTGCCGCAGAGAAGGCCCCCGAGCCCGAGCCACCCGCTGCCACGGGTGCGGACGCCGGGTCGAATCAATCCGCACACCCGTCGACCATGGCCACGCCCCTGACCGGCGCCGACATCAAGGCCACCGCAGCTCTCTCGCGGGCCGACATCGCCGCCCACCAAGCTGCCGTGGAACGCGCCAAGGCCGAGTCCGAGTCCTCCTTCGGGGCCAAGGCCGAGGTCCACGACCACGACGGCCATGACGGGGAAGCCACCAGCTTCTGGTTTGCACTGAATCACCCGCGCCCGGTCTTCCATCCGGCCAACGGCACGATGCTTTCCACCGCGCACCCCGGGGTCTGGATCCTGTGCCTGGAGGATCGCGGCACCGAGTACCTCATCAGCCTCGCCGACGGCAGGCAGGCAGTGCTGCGCAACCTGGACGACCTGCAATTCCCGGACAAATAGCCATGCAGGGCGACGAAACCCCGCTGGGGCGCAAACGCCGGGCGCGCAAGATCAACCGCGTCCTGGCGCAGGCCTACCCGTATGCGGTCCCGGAACTGGACTTCACCAACGCCTTCGAACTGCTGGTGGCCACGGTGCTTTCCGCCCAGACCACCGACGTGCGGGTCAACGCGGTCACCCCGGCGCTCTTTGCCGTCTACCCCGACGCCCTGGCGATGAGCCAGGCGGAGCCCGAGGTCCTGCAGGAGCTGATCCGTCCCACCGGGTTCTTCCGCGCCAAGTCCAACTCGCTGCTGGCCCTGTCCACGCGCATCGTCGACGAGTACGACGGAGTGGTTCCCGGGCGGCTCGAGGACCTGGTGACCCTGGCCGGGGTGGGGCGAAAGACCGCGAACGTGGTGCTGGGCAACGCCTTCGGGGTCCCGGGCATCACCGTCGACACCCATTTCATGCGCCTGGCCCGCCGCTTCGGCTGGACCAGGGAGAGCGACCCGGTGAAGATCGAGCACGCGGTCGGCGAGCTCTTCGACCCGAAGGACTGGACCATGCTCAGCCACCGCGTGGTGTTTCACGGCCGCCGGGTGTGCCACGCCCGCAAACCCGCCTGCGGCGCCTGCCCGCTGACCACGCTCTGCCCTTCCTATGGGGAGGGCGAGACCGATGAGGCGAAGGCCGCCAAGTTGCTCAAGTACGAACTGGCTCCGGGGCGCGAGGAACTGTTGGAGCGGATGCGTGCAGGGGCCACCCGCCGCGAGCTGCGCGCCGAAGGGTACGGTTTGGAGGCATGAGCGTACGCGAGGAATTGCTGGCCATGATCCAGGCGAAGGCGCACCTTGCCGGCCGCGGCCCGGAACAGGCGACCAAGATGCCCAAAAGCTGGGTGTTCAACCCGCTGGATCCGGCCAGCGCACGGCACGCGGCGGTGCTGATCCTCTTCGGCCGGCTTGACGACGTGCCGGCTGCCAGCGGGGTGAGGTCGGTCCCCGACGACCTTGACGTGCTCTTCGTGACGCGCGCCGACACGCTGCGCAAGCACGCCGGCCAGGTCGCCTTTCCCGGCGGGAAGGTGGACCCGGAGGACGAGGACGCGATCGCCGCGGCCCTGCGCGAGGCCCGCGAGGAGACCGGACTGGATCCGGCGGGCGTGGAGATCCTCGGGGTGCTGCCCGATGCGGAGCTGCCCATCACCAACTTCGTCGTCACCCCGGTCATCGGCTGGTGGCAGCAGACCTCGGAGGTGTTCGTGGTGGACGTGGCGGAATCATCCGCCGTCTTCCGCGCCCCGGTCGCCGACCTGCTGGACCCCGCCAACCGGGTCTCGGCCGTCGTGGAGCGCGACGGGCAGCGCTTTTGCGCCCCCGCCTTCGACGTGGCCGGCGGCTTCATCTGGGGCTTCACCGGCATCCTGCTGGACAGGATCTTCAACGACCTGGGCTGGACGCTGCCCTGGGATGCGGAGCGCGAGGTCTCGGTGGCCGTCGGCGACCGGCGCGCACCCTAGCCCGACCCTAGTCCGACGCTAACCCGACCCTGACTGACCCTCCCCGCAGCCCGATGCCCGCTACTTGGCCTGGTCGTAGGAATCCACGACCACGGCGGTGACGGGGAAATCCACCGGGATCTGCCCGAAGAGCAGTTCCGAGGCCGCCCTGGCCGAGGCCTGCACCAGCTCCACCACGGTGTCTGCCTGCTCGGCCGGGACATGGAGCATGATCTCGTCGTGCAGGAAGAACACCAGCTCGCCTGTCTCGATGCCCGCCGTCCTTCCGGCGTTCAGGCGTCTGCGCAGCTCGCCCATCCAGCACAGCGCCCACTCGGCGGCGGTGCCCTGGACGATGAAGTTGCGCGTGAAGCGCCCGCGGGAACGCCCTTCCGTCTCCACTGCGCGCTGCTCGGACTCCGATGAGGCCCGCGACTTGGCCTGGCGCCAGGCAGCCGGCACCTCGGGGGTGCCCCGGCCCAGGTAGGTGGCCACCGACGCCCCCGTCTCTCCCTGCGCGGCCGCCCACTCCACCAGGCCCACGGCGCGCGGGTAGGTGGCCTTGAGCTTGGGCATCAGTCGTCCCGATTCCCCCGTGGTCGCCCCGTACATCGCCCCGAGCATGGCGATCTTCGCATGCGCGCGGTCACCGCCGAACCCGGCATCGGCGATGCCCTGGTACAGGTCCTGTCCGCGGGCGGCGGTGGCCAGCGCGTCGTCCCGGGAAAGCGCTGCCAGGATGCGCGGCTCCAGCTGCGCAGCGTCGGCCACCACCAGCACCTTTCCCGCATCGGCGCGCACGGCCGAACGGACCTGGTGCGGGATCTGCAGCGCCCCGCCGCCGTGGGAGGCCCAGCGCCCGGTGACCACCCCGCCGACGATGTATTCGGGGCGGAAGCGCCCCTCATGCACCCAGCGGTCCACCCACGCGTAGCCGTTGGCGGTGGCCAGCCGCGCGATCTTCTTATAGGCCAGCAGCGGCTCGATCACCGGGTGCTTGATCTCCGTCAGCTCCCAGGCACGGGTGTTGGACACCGCGATGCCGGCCCGGTTCATGGCCTTGAGCAGTTCGGCGGGCGAATCCGGGTTCAGCCCCGGGGCATCGAGCAGGGCGCGCAGCTGCGCGGCCAGTTCCTCCATGCGTGGCGGGCGCACCCCGGCCGGAACACGTTCGCCCAGCGCCTCGGCCAGCAGCCGGTGGTGCTCCGCCACGTCCCAGGGCACCCCCGCATGGGTCATTTCTGCGCCGATGAGGGCCCCTGCCGACTCGGCCGCCAGCAGCAATCCCAGCCGGGCCCCGCGTTCCGTCTCGGGAACCGCGGCGCGCTGGGCCCGGAACTCCTCCAGCACGTTCTCCAGCGCCCCTGCCTGGTCCTTGGGTTCGGAAAACAGTTCTCCCTGGTTCTCCGAGACCCGGGCAGGGGGCAGCAGGTGCGCGGGGGCCGCGGTGGAGAGATCGGCCAGGGCACGGACGGAATCGATGTAGCCGCCCTGCTCAGCGTAGGGCGCGTTGCGCAGGATGGCGCGGACCAGGCCCAGGTCGTGGACCCGCTCGATCCGCACCCCGGCGGACAGCAATCCCGGGTACCAATCGTGCACCGAGTCGAAGACCCAGCGCGGCCTGCGCGAGGCCTCCAGCTCCGCCACCACGGCGGGCAGGGAATTGCCGTACACCTGCACCGGGGGCATCAGGGCGGTGCCCGCCGCATCGATGAGCTGCACCACGGCGGTGGCCGAACCGGCTTCGGACTCGGGCTGGGAGATGGAGTGGGTGGCCACTACCGCAAATTGCTGCACGCTCCATTCTCGCAGTTTCCCCACCCGCCCCGGTCCCCACGACTTCCCCCTGTGCTTGCCCTCCGCTCTTGCCCGCGGCGCGGGCCTTCCCGCTTTCCCTCTTTCCCGCACACCTGGCATCCGGCCCGGCGGCCGGTTGTCCTCCGCCGGCGCCCAAGGGGCTTCACCCCGGGACCGGGCGGGCACACGCTGGAAGGCATGAACGAAGAGATGCGATTTGTGGCCCGGCTGCCCGGTCCCGGCCAGCGAACCCTGCAGCTTCCGGCACTGCGGGCAGCCCGGGCGCGACAAGATGCGCGGGAGCGGGAGCGGGAGCTGGAACCTGAACGCGTCCCCGCACGGGAAGGGGAGCAGGAAATGGGCGGGACCCCGGAACCGGCCGATGCGCCGCGCACGCATCCCGTGGAGGTTCCCCGGATGCGCGCGGGGTCCAGGCCGGCGGAATTGGCCAGGTGCATCCTGCTCAGCCGCGACGTGGAGCTCGCCCAGGCGCTGGCCTCGGTTGCCGTGGGTGCCGGAGTCCAGCTGCTGCCCTGCCGGGAGGTGGAACAGGCAGCCGCCTACCGCGACGAGGTGATCCTGGTGGGGCAGGACGCCGTGGGGGAGATCGGCTCACGGCTGGCGGCCTCCACGCTGATTCTCGTCGGGACCGAGGAACACCAGGACGTGCTCTGGCGAGCTGCCGCCACCAGCCCCGGCGCCCGCGTCGCGGTGCTTCCGGCGGCCGCGGCCTGGCTCGGGGAATACCTGGGCGAACTGGGGCTGCACTCCGGGCGCGCCCGCATCACCCTTGTCGCCGGGGCCGGCGGAGGGGCAGGGACCAGCACGTTTGCCTCCCTGCTGGCTGCCACCGCGACACTGGAGGGATCACGCACGCTGCTGCTCGATGCCGACCCGCATTCGGCAGGGCTGTGGCCCATGCTCAAGCCCCGGGATCCGGACGGGCTGGGCTGGGAGGACCTGGAAAGCTCACGGGGCCAGCTCTCCCCGGGCCAACTGGCCGAGATCCTGCCGCTGGCCCAGGGCACCGCGGTGCTGTCCTGGGTGCGGAATCCCGGGAGCTTCGTGCCCTCCGAGGCACTGCTGGCCGAGGTGCTGGCAGCTTCCCGGCGGATCTACGACCACATCGTGATCGATGCCGGACATGTCACCGGGGTCCCGGCATCCGTGGCGGCGCTGGCCAACACCCGATTGCTGCTGCTCGCGGCCCGGTCCTCCAACGCGGTGGCCGGCACCGGGCGGCGGCTGGCCGATCGCCTGGGGGAACGTGCGGGGGACTGGAACCTGGTCCTCACCGGCAAGCTCGCCTCCGGGACCGACACCCGCGCGCTGGCGCAACGCGCCGGCATCGGGCTCGGCGGATACTTCGCACCCAGCCGGGCCATCGCACGCGGCGCCGCGGACGGATCGCTGATGAACGTGTTGGTGCGCCGCTCGCTGAGGCGCAACGTGGCCATGTTGGGCCAGGGACCTGCAACCGAATCGGGGCAGGCGGCATGACCGCGGACGCACCCGGAACAACCGGCGGGCCGGCCGTCGGCGGTGAACGCCGCGGACGCAGGCGCTGGGAAGCCGGCTCCCCGGCCCCTGCCCAGGGCGCTGCCGCGCCCGACCGGGTGCTGGAGGAGGTCAGGCTGCGGGCCATGGGACAGGGAGGCGGCCTGAGCGAAGTGGACCTGGCATCGGCGGTGCGGGCATCGGGACGCGTCATGGGCGCGGCCAGCAGCACCGAGATGCTGCGCAGCCTGAGCGACGACATCCACGGGCTGGGCATCCTTGAACGCCTGGCCCAGGTCCCCGGGACCACCGACATCCTCATCGACGCCAACGGCCGGGTCTGGGTGGACGGCAGCGCCGGGCTGCACGCCTCCGACCTTGGCTTCACCGAGCCCGGGCAGATCCGCGCCCTGGCCGTGCGCCTTGCAGCGGCAGGGGGACGGCGGCTGGATGACGCCCAGCCCTTCGTCGACGTCTCCCTGGGCAACTACCGCATCCACGCGGTGCTGCCCCCGATCTCCACCGGCGGGCCGCTGCTGTCCATCCGCATCAAGGGCAACCGGAACCAGCGGCTGGAGACGCTGGTTGCGGACGCCGGTTGGCTCGCGGCGCTGGGGGCCATCGTGGCGGCGAAACTGAATTTCCTGGTCTCCGGCGGCACGGGGGCGGGCAAGACCACGCTGCTGGCTGCCATGCTGGCCCGGGTGCCCGGCGACGAACGGATCCTCGTGGTCGAGGACTCCCAGGAACTCGCCCCGGCGCACCCGCACCTGGTGGGCCTGCAAAGCCGCGGCGGGAACGTCGAGGGGGCAGGGGAAATCGGCATGGACACCCTGGTGCGCCAGGCACTGCGCATGCGCCCCGACCGTTTGGTGGTCGGCGAATGCCGGGGAGCGGAGGTGCGCGAGTTCCTCGGCGCCATGAACACCGGCCACGAGGGGGCCGCAGGCACCGTACACGCAAACAGCGTTACCGCCGTGCCGGCACGGCTTGCCGCCATGGGGGCACTGGCGAACATGGACGCGGCCGCCACCGCGCTGCAGGCAGCCAGTGCCCTGGACGTGCTCATCCACGTCTGGCGGGACCCTGCCACCGGCACCCGCGGACCCGTGCAGCTGGGCAGGGTGGTGCTCACCGACGCCGGGAACCTGGCCGTGCGCATGATCCGGGAAACCGGGCCGGGGAACTGCGACGCCGAGGCCATTGACTGGTTCAGGACCCGACTGCAGGCAGCGGGGGAGTCCAGCCCATGGTGACCCTCGCCTGTGCCGTGCTCCTGCTGGGGGCCGCAACCTGGCTATGGCCGGCCCCCGGACATCGCCGCAGCGGGCCGATTGGCGCTATCGCCCGCCCTGAAAGAAAGCGTCGGCGGCGGGCCAACCTCGCCACCGACGCCGAGGGCTATGCCAAGCTGGTCCGCCAGCTCGCTGCCATGCTGCGCGCCGGCACCAGCCCCGCCTCCGCCTTCGGGCTGCTGCAAACCATCTGGGTCGTGGACTCCACCCGGACCGCCACCGACATCCACGCCGGCTGCACCCGGGCCCTGGCCCAATGGCACACCGGCGGGACCCTTCAAGACGGACTGGCGGCCCACGCGGCGGCATACCCCGGCCACGGACGGCTCTGGACACGTCTGGCCTGGTGCTTTGCCATCAGCGAGGAATCGGGGGCGGCGCTCGCCGACCTCCTTGACACCCTGGCCGAGGAAGCGGAGACCGCCGCTGACATGCACCGCGCCCTCGAGGCGGCTCTCGCCGGACCACGGGCCACTAGCCGGCTGCTGACCTACCTGCCCGGGATCGGGCTGGGACTGGGACAACTGCTCGGCATCAACCCGCTGGCGGTGCTCACGACCCATTCGGTGGGCCGGGTGGCGCTGGTCTGTGGTGCGGCATTGTGGCTGGGCAACCGGATCTGGTGCGCACGGATGCTGCGCTCCATCACCAACAAGGTGCCCTCGTGATCGGGTCCCTGGCCGCCGTGCTCCTGGCCGGGGCGGCGGTGTGGATGGCGATTTCAGCACCCGGCGGTTTCCGTGTCGCGGGCGGCGGCGGCAAGGCCGCCACTGTCCGCGGCCGGCCGACGCCCCCGTCCGAACCTGTGCCGCTGGTGCTGGAAATGTGTGCCACGCTGCTGGAATCGGGGCTGCCGGTCCGGGCCGTGCTGCGGATCATCGGCGCCAACGTCCCGGGGTACGGGTCCCTGTTGCGGGTCTCGCGCGCGATGGACCTGAACGTCGGATGGGACAGGGCTTGGAGCCAGGGCACCGGACCGGCCGGGGAACTCGAGCAGACGCTGCGCTTCACCCAGCTTTCCGGCGCGCCGGCGGCCGCCCTGCTGCGTTCGTCCGCAGCCGCCGCGCGCAAGCGTGCCGTCAGGGAAGCCGAGGCACGGGGAGCGGAATTCGGCATCAAGCTGGTGATCCCGCTGGGGGTGTGCGCACTGCCGGCCTTCATTGCCCTGGGCGTGGTGCCCGTCGTGATTTCCCTGATGCCGCACTTCTAACGTCAGGTGCTTCCCCGCACCCGGTCCGGACCTGTCCGGGTGCCGAGACCCGGCCGCGGTTATCCCCAGCAAGTGCCCGGCCCGTCCCCGTGCCGTCAGCCAAGGCACAGACTCTAATCGGGAGCCGCCCATCGCCCGCCATCAGGGCCACCGGCCAGCCCCATCCCCTTCCAGGAGCAACCGATCAACAAGCACAAGCAAAGGACAAGACCATGGACAACAACAACAACAACGCCCCGGGCCACATCGACCTGCACGATCGCACCGAGCCGTCCGCCGGCCTGCTGAACGACGAGGAAGGCAGCACCACCGCTGAATTCGCCATCGTCACGCTGGCCGCGGTGGCCTTCGCCGGCCTGCTGGTGAGCATTCTCTCCAGCGGCGACGTACGCGGACTGCTGATGGGCCTGATTCGCCAGGCCCTGTCCTTCTAGGGAAAAGGGAGCAGGCGCCATGGCCAGGCAATCAGAGACCGGCAGCAGCACAGCCGAAGTGGCAGTGCTGCTGCCCGCCGTGGCCATCTTGCTGGCCGTGGTCGCGGGGGCAGGAGCCGTGGGAGGTGAGCAGGTGCGCATCCAGCAGGCCGCCAGTGCCGCGGCCAGGGAACTGGCTCGCGGCTCCGACTCCGGGACGGCCACGGGCACCGCGCACCGCATTGCCGGTGGCCAGATTAACGTGAGCTGTGGCCAATCCGGCGGATACGGCCATGTCGTGGTTCGGTCCGGGGTTCACTTGCCACTGCTTGGCGAGGTCGAACTCCGGGCCGAGGCCAGCGCGCGCACGGAGCAGCAGTCATGAGCCAGGCGACGAACCAAGCGCAACGCGGCAGCGGAACCGTTCTCATGCTGTCCGTGGTGTGCCTGGCCGCGCTCGGGCTGGTGGTGGTGCTGATGTTCACCGCGGTGGCCCAAGCCGGGGCCAAGGCGGGCACAGCGGCCGATCTGGCGGCCCTGGCCGCAGCGGACGCCGCCCGCCGCCTGCTTCCGGGTGATCCGTGCGGGGTCGCCGCCAGCACAGCCGCTGCCAATGCGGCCACCCTGACCAGCTGCAACCGTCAGGGAAAGGGTGGGGAAGTGGTGACGGTGGAAGTCCACGTGTCGGTCTCGCCGGTTGGCTGGCTGCCGCCGGTGACCCGC
The DNA here is from genome assembly GCF_025847175.2 of Paeniglutamicibacter sp. ZC-3. Lineage (NCBI taxonomy): Bacteria > Bacillati > Actinomycetota > Actinomycetes > Micrococcales > Micrococcaceae > Paeniglutamicibacter > Paeniglutamicibacter sp. ZC-3. The sequence continues at coordinate 60,116 of NZ_JAOYTG010000011.1, forward strand.
GCCACCTCGGTGGCACGGGCGGGACCGCCGCCGCAACCCTGGCGCGGTCCCTGACCGCGCGTCGGTGAAACCCCGCGGGCGGTACGGGCCTATCCTTTCGGGACTGGCCCGGCCGCCCGTTGGGCTTCCTGCAGGAGGGCGGTGAGCAGGCGCACGGCACCTGCCTTGTCCAGCGGGTTGTTCTTGTTGCCGCACTTGGGGGATTGCACGCACGAAGGGCATCCGGTGGCGCATTCGCAGGCGGCGATCGCGTCGCGGGTGGCGCGGATCCAGGTGCGCGCCTTGTCGAATCCGCGCTCGGCGAATCCGGCGCCGCCGGGGTGCCCGTCGTACACGAAAATCGTTGGCATGCCGGTGTCCATGTGCAACGCCGTTGACACGCCGCCGATGTCCCACCTGTCGCTCGATGCCACCAGTGGGAGCAACCCGATGGCGGCATGTTCGGCCGCATGCAGGGAGCCGGGGAATTCCTCCGGGCTGATCCCGGCCGCCAACAACCTTTTCTCCGGGATGGTGAACCACACCGACTTGGTGTGCAGGTCCCGCGCCTCCAATTCAAGTGGTTCCTCGGAGAGGATTTCGTTGCTCATGACCGACTTGCGTTGGAAGGAAACCACCTGGGTGGTCACCACCACGTCGCCGAAGTTCGCGGTGATTGGGCCCCACGCCTCGGAACGGTCGGTCTCGATGACCTCGACCGTGGTGATGTCCCGGGCCTGGGTGTAGAAGTCCGGGTTGGCGCGGGTGACCATGACGCAATGGTCGGTTTCGTTGAGCTCGTCAACCACATAGGTGGCTCCCTGGTGCACGTAGATGGCACCGTTGTGCGCCTGGTAGTGGGTCTGCGGCGAGTCCATGGTTCCCAGCAGGGCACCGGTGTCCGACTCGATGATGCTCACCGGCCCGCCGCCATCGGCGCGCAGATTCACCATGGAAGCTGCATGTTCGGGGTGCGTCCAGAACCAGCCGGCCGGGCGACGGCGCAGGAAGCCGCGCTGCACCAGGGATTCGAGCAGGCCCTGCGCGGAGGGCCCGAAGGCGGCAAGGTCCTCGACCCGCAGCGGGAGTTCCTCTGCTGCGGCGCACAGATGTCCGGATAGGACATAGGGATTCTCCGGGTCGAAGACCGTGGCTTCCACGCCGGCCTCAAAAATGGCTTCGGGGTGGTTGACCAAATATGTGTCCAGCGGGTCGTCGCTGGCCACCAGGACAGCAAGCGAATCTTGCCCGGCGCGTCCGGCCCGGCCGATCTGTTGGAAGAACGAGGCCCTGGTCCCTGGCCAGCCGGCCACCAGCACTGCGTCGAGTCCCGCGACGTCGATGCCCAGTTCGAGGGCGGATGTCGAGGCAACGCCGAGCAGGGTCCCGTTGCGGAGCGCGTTTTCGAGCTCCCTGCGCTCGGCGGGCAGGTACCCGGATCGGTAGGCGGCCACCCGGTCCGGAAGGGAAGGATGGACCTGGTCCACCATGGAGCGGGTAATGGTGGCAATGGTTTCCGCGCCGCGTCGGGACTTGATGAACGCCAGTGTCCGCACCTGGGAACAGACAAGGTTGGCCAGCAAGTTTGATGTTTCGGCAATCACCGTGCGGCGGGTTGGTGCTCCGTTTTCCCCATGTAGCTCGGTCAGGGGCGGCTCCCACAGGGCAATGGTGACCGAGCCCTTGGGGGAGAAGTCGTTGGTGACCTCCCTGGCTGGGGCGCCGATGAGCCGGGAGAAGGACTCGGCCGGATCCGCGCTGGTTGCGGAGGCACCGATGAACACGGGGTCGGCCCCGTAGTGCGCGCAGATCCTGCGCAGTCGGCGCAGCAAGTTTGCGATGTTGGAACCGAAGACACCCCGGTAGGAATGTGCCTCGTCGATGACGACGAATTTGAGCCGGCGCAACACCCGTGCCCACCAGGTGTGGTTGGGAAGGATTCCGAAGTGCAGCATGTCGGGGTTGGAGAGAATGAAGTTCGAGTGGTCACGGATCCAGCGACGGGCCGATATTTCGGTGTCTCCGTCATAACCGGCGGCCCGCACCGTGGGCAGCCGGTAGCCCTCGATGGCCTTGAGCTGGTCGGCGGCCAGCGCCTTCGTGGGTGCCAGATAGAGCACGGTGGCATCGTTCGGCACCAGGCTGGCCTGGTTTTCCAAGGACGAGGTGTGGATCGCATTGAGGGCGGGAAGCTGGTAGGCCAACGATTTGCCCGAGGCGGTGCCCGTCGCAACGATAGTGTGATGGCCTTCTTGGGCGAGGGTCGCGGCCTGTACCTGGTGCAGCCATGGGGATGACACGCCGGTGCGTTCAAAGGCGGTCCTGACGTCCGGGTGTACCCACTCCGGCCATGGGCCGGGCAAAGCCTCCCTGGCCTCGATGATTCGGGAATGGAGCAGTGCCTGGGGTGTTGGCCCGTGGCCGAGCTGGGCGATCTGTTCCGAGTAAGCATTCACTGATTCATTGTGGCATCGCTGGGAAGCTCCGGCAGCCAGGCCACAAAAAAGTGGCGGGCCTCGCATCAGCGAGACCCACCACTTCCAGGCACCCGAGCAGGTTAGGCTTCCTGGGTTCCTTCAAAGAGTACGACGTTGCCCAGATCGGTCCAGCCGAGGGACTTGTAGAGCTGCTGCCCGTCGATGCTGGCGATCAGCAGACCCTCCTCGACATCGTGCTCCAGCGCCAGGGAGACCAATGCGCGCATCGTCAGGCTGCCCAGGCCGCGACGGCGGAAATCCGGCGCCGTGATGATGCGGTCAAAGATCGCGTAGCCGTTCACGGCCGACACGTGGCCACTGGCGGCCACCACCTCGGGGTCTTCGTCAGGGTGGATGGAGACGTAGGCGTGGGCCTGGTCGCGTTCGATCTGGAACGAGAAGCCGTCGTAGGGACGGGGCTCCTCGACATCGTGGCCGCCCATTTCCGTGACCATCAGGACCTCATCGGCATTGAGTACCTTGAGTCCGGCCGCCCGGGCAGCGTCAACCAGTGTGGTGGTCTCGTTGGCGAACGCAGTCAGCCGACGCTTGGGGTGCTTGTGCAGCGTCTCGGCAACAGCCACCAATTCCTCATTGGATGGCTCGAAAATGACGTACTCCCAGTCGCCCGAGGTGTCGTGGCGCAGGGCGGCATGGACGCGGCCCTCGTGCCTGCTCTCGTAGCCTCGTGCACCAGCCCAGCCCGTAACCCATGTGCCGATTAATTCATCGCTTGCAGAAGATCCCATATTCAGACCCTACCCCGTGAACTGCCTACATGCCGTGCATTTAGGCGAACTGTTGCAACCTTGAAACACAGCGTTCACCCGGTGATGGTTGCCACTTCACGTGCGCCACGTGGATTCTAGGCCATACCCTTAATAGCGTGTCGCAGAACCGAATTGTCTTGTATTACGCCTTTACCCCGCTAGCCGACCCCGAGGCCGTGCGCCTTTGGCAGCGAGCCCTGCTTGAGAGGTGGGGCCTGCGAGGCCGCATCATCATTTCCAGCCACGGCATCAATGGAACTGTCGGCGGTGAGATCAAGAACGTCAAGGCCTACGTCAAGGCCACCCGGGAGTATCCGGCCTTCAAGAAAATGGACATCAAGTGGTCGGAAGGCTCGGCTGAGGACTTCCCCCGGATTTCCGTAAAGGTCCGCGACGAAGTAGTTTCCTTTGGTGCCCCGGGTGAATTGGAAGTCGACGAAAACGGTGTGGTGGGCGGCGGAATCCACCTGAAGCCCGAGGCCCTGCACGAACTTGTTGAAACCAAGAAGGCCGCGGGCCAGGACGTGCTCTTCTTTGACGGACGCAACGCCTTCGAAGCACAGATCGGCAAGTTCAAGAACGCCATTGTGCCCGACGTCGATACGACCCATGACTTCATTGCCGAGATCGAATCGGGCAAGTACGACGACATGAAGGACCAGCCGATCGTCACCTATTGCACCGGCGGCATCCGCTGCGAGGTGTTGTCCTCGCTCATGGTCAAGCGCGGCTTCACGGAGGTCTACCAGATGCAGGGCGGCATCGTGCGCTACGGGGAGACCTACGGCGACAAGGGCCTATGGGAAGGATCACTGTACGTGTTCGACAAGCGCATGCACATGGAGTTCAGTGAGGACGCAGTGACCATTGGGCAGTGCGTGGGCTGTTCGGCCCCCACGAACAAATTCGAGAACTGCTCCAACTTGTCCTGCCGCAACCTACGGCTGTTCTGCGCCGACTGCGCTGCCGATGAGAAGCTGCGCCAGTGTCCGGAATGTGTCGCGGAAGCCAAGGACCGCATCGAGGTGTAGTAAACGGTTTGCGAATTCCGGGATCACGCGGTGACAGGTCCCGAACTCCTCGGCTCCTCATGGGGCGGCTCGCTTCCAGCCAGTGCTGGGCGAGTCGTCCTTTTTCATGCCCGAATCCCGGCTCTCGGTCCTGCTGAAAACGGCTCCGTCGATGGGCCACAATTCAGGGAACCGAATCCTAGAACAGCGGCGGGGTGGGGCTGTTGCTTCGCCAGTAGTTGTTGCGCCGGGGCTTCTGTTCGGGGTCCATGAACTTGGGCAGGATGACGCTGAAGAGTCCGTCGGTGTCGCGGACGACTGTCATGAGTCCGGTGTGGAAGCCGTGATGGGCCGAGGTGCATGCCGGGACGCCCGAATTGACCTCAGTCTTCCCGCCCGTGGCGAATGGTTGGAAATGGTGGATTTCACAATGCTCGGGAGGCACGGTGCAGCCTGGCACGATGCATCCGCCGTAGATGCCGAGGATGATTTCGCGCATGTAGTCGGGGAAGAAGCGTTGCTCCTGCCCGAGATCCAGGATCTGGCTGTCACCGCCCATGACCGCGGGGATGGCTCCGCCGTTGCATAGGGCCTGGCGCAATTCCGCGGGGGAAAGTTGTTGGCCGTGGTTGGTGAGGCCGTGGGTGTCGGCCAGGCCTTGGAGTTCGGCAAGGGTTGCAATGATGAGGGTCTTGGGTGAGGGCAGACCTGTGGTCTTCTTCCCGTTGCTCGGTTTGCCGGCGGTCTTGATGAGGTTCATCAGGCCTTGAAGATGTCGTTGGGGCGGCGTCAGTCCGTCTGTTCCCAAGGACGTCGAGTTCATGGTGACCGGATCACCGGCCCCCAAGCCGTTTCCCTTGGTTCGGGTGGCTCCATCTGGGTTGCCGGAGAACAGATTGTTCGGGTTGATCTCGAGGGAGTCCAAGGAAAGGGAGTTGACGATCGCCTGGTCGGTCAATGGCTGGCCGGTGGCGGCGTCGACGAGAAAGTCCGGGAACCTCGCACCGGCACCGGCACCGGCGCCAGCGTTCGTCGACTGGTCGGCGGATTCACTGGAAGTGCCGCCATGGCCATTGGCGTCTTCGGCCGTGGCGAGGGCTTGTTGGAGCAGCCCGTCGCGGTCCCCGGCCTTGGTCCGGGGATTGTCGGTTTGTGCGCAGAGGGCCAGAAGGGTAGCGGTGTCGGCCGGGAGGGTACGGAGCAGGAATTCGCCGATACCGCCGGTGGTCCCACGGTAGAAGAGCCCGACCTTGGTGCGCAGGATTTCCGCGGGGACGTCCTTGATGCCGTGTTCGAGCGCGGTCCGGATGCCGGCGAGAAGCTTGGCGGTGGTGCGGGGATCCTCGCGGCGGACGGATTCGGCGACCTGTGCCTCCAGCTGCCCGGACAGCACGGCAGGGTCTGGTTGCTGGTTGATGTGGGGCGTGAGTTTTTCGAGCCTGCGGGCGGCGGCGCCAATTTCCTTCGGGTCGGCGGTGCCGTTGGCGAAGTCTTCCGCCAGGAGCGGGAAGCGGGGTGGCTGCTCAATGCCGTGGATGTCGGTGCCCGGCAGCAGGAGGTCGATGCTGTTGACACGCTCGCGGGCCTGGAAATATCCCACGTTCAGGGTCCCGGCGAGCAGTTCGGCGGTGTCCCGGAAGACGAGGCGCCCGGTGGGTACGGTGGCCGGGTCCGCCGGCAATTCCAGGGTGCCGTCGTTGTATGCTGCCGGGTCGCGGTGGATGGCGGCGATGGCGTCGAAAGTGGCCTCGGGCAGTTCGTGGGCCAGGGTGCGCCTGGCGGTGTCGGCGGCCAGCAGTTGCGCGTGTGCGGCTGCGCGGTGTCCGTCCTCGGCGGCGTGGGCGAAGAGCAACGCGGCGGTGGGGGAGGTGGTGCTGGCGGCAACGCGTCGGGACAGGTCCCGGATGATGCGCTGGGCCTCCAGCAGGGCGCGCAGCTCATCGTCCGGGGCCAAGGAGTGCCCCGGATTGCCACGGGTGCCCGTGGCCAGTGCGATGAACCGGTCGGTGTCCATGTCCACCAGCATGCACCCCGCTGGCGATTGGCGGGCGCGGGATTCAGAAACTGTGGACAACTACGCAGCAGGGATGCAGGTGAGGCGCAGCCCCCCTGGCGCGCCGCTTAAGAGGCCAGTGATTCCCCCGGCCACAGCCCGGCCGCCCCGTCGCCGGGCTCGACCAGCTCGGTTTCCGTGTGGAAGATCCGCAGCCCGCGGGCCTTGTAATTGGCCAGGGCCGCCGGTCCATCCAGCGAACAGGTGTGCACCCAGACCCGGCTCACCGGCGGGAAGCCCCCGACCCGGGCGTCGAGGTCCCAGGCCCGCGATAGACCCTCCGTCAACAGGGCCCCGCCCAGGCCGCGCCCGATGCACTGCGGGAAAAGGCCGAAGTACATGATCTCGACCTCGGTGCCGGAATCCTCGATCCGTCCGCTCAATTCGACGTATCCGCCGGGTGCCCCGTCGATGTAAAGCACGTGGGTCTCGGATCCCGGGGCGCGAAGAAGCGACTCCCAGGCGCTGCGGGTGAGGGAGAGCCTGTCGGACCAATTCCAGCCGCTGCCCACGCCCTGGTACAGGAATTTGCTGAACTCCGGGGTGATCTCCGCGACCCGCTCGATCCGGGCATCGGCCGGGAGGGCACGGGACGAGGGGCGAAGCTCCCCGGCAGAGAGCTGCTGCAGGTGTGTGGTGGTGATCTCGATCATGGATTCCATCATAGGCAGGACGGAGCCCCGTTTTCCCCGGATCGCTAGACTGTGGGACGTGACTTCCACCGAAAACTTTTCCCAGGTTCCCGATGCGCCGCGCAGCGACGACGTCCGTCTTCTTGAACAACTCGCCGCGGATCTGCGGCGGGCGGAATACGCGCACGAAGCCATCACGGAGTTCCTGGGGGACAGCGCCCACGAGGCGCTCATGCGCGACCAGCTCATCCCCGCACTGCGCCGCATCGCGGCCCAGCCCGAGCCAACGGCGCTGGGAACCATCCTCGGGATGTTCATGCTGGGCACCGATGTCGGGGACGACGAGGTCGCCGCCGCCTTCCCCGCCACCGGGATCGCGGGGTTGCGCGCGCTGGGCCTGATCGAGGATGCCGACGGCAGCCGGAACCGCCGGGCCCGGATCGACCTGCGTCCGCACGCCTCGGATGCCGACGCGGAGATCTGGGTGGCCAGCGACCTGGGTGCCCACCAGCGGCCCGGCGTGCTGCGCCACGACCACGTGCTGGGCATCGGGCAGGCCTCCCTGACACTCGCCCAGACCACGGTCCGCCCGCAGGTCGACAGCGCCCTGGACTTGGGCACCGGCTGCGGCATCCAGGCCTTCCACCTGCTTTCCCACGCACGCCGCGTCGTCGCCACCGACATCTCGGTCCGCGCGCTGGGGTTCACGCGCTTCAACCTGCTGCTAAACCACCAGGCCCTGGACATCGACCCCGGGGACCTTTCGGCCCGTGTGGACCTGCGCCTGGGTTCCCTGCTCGAACCGGTGGCGGGGGAGCACTTTGACCTGGTGGTTTCCAACCCGCCCTTCGTCATCACCCCGCGCACCGCCGGCCAGGACGATTCCGAGCGCTTCACCTACCGCGACGGCGGGATGCCGGGGGATTCCCTGGTGGCCACCCTCGTGCGCACCCTGCCCGGGGTCCTGAAACCCGGGGGCTGTGCGCAGATGCTGGCCAACTGGGAAATCACCGCCGCGGAGAACCCCGAGGAGGAACCCGACTGGAGCGCCGGGCCGCGCTCCTGGCTTACCGGCGACACCGAGGCCTGGTTCATCCAGCGCGAGGTCGTCAGCCCCACCGGGTACGCCGAGACCTGGCTGCGCGATGCCTCGCAGGGGCGGGACCCGGAGGCCTTCGCCGCGCAGTACGGTGCCTACCTCGATGACTTCGCCTCCCGGAACGTCACCGCCATCGGCTTCGGCATGGTGTGGCTGCGGCGCCCGGCAGCGGAGCACCCGGGCATCGGCAGGCTCTTCGAATCGATCAGCTACCCCATCGAACAGCCCATCGGCCCGTACCTGTCTCGGGACATCGCCGTGGCCGACGAGCTGGATTCCCGGGATGCGGGCCAGCTGCACCTGGTGGTGGCCGAGGATGTCACCGAGGAACGGCACCAGCGCCCGGGCGCGGAGCACCCCGGGGTGATCTTGTTACGGCAAGGTGCCGGTTTGCGGCGAACCGAAATTCTGGACACCGCGCTCGCCGGTTTCGTCTCCGCCTGCGACGGCGATTTGAGCGTATCGTCCCTAGTCGGTGCCCTCGAATCGCTGGTGGGAGGCGACGATCCTGACTTTTCCAACCGGCTTCACGAGGGGGTTCTCAGGCTTATTAAGCGTGGCTTCCTTTTGGAGATGCGAAACAACCGCTAAAGTTTTTTCATATGAGCCAGAACACTTCCTCGGGACCCGGCGCCAAGAGCGCCGGGCTGTCGCCGATGCCCGTCACTTCGGTGTCGATCAGCGACCCGCAAGCCATTCGCGCGCTCGCCCACGAGGCGCGCCTGACGGTCCTCGAGGAACTCTTCGCCTCGCAGTCCACGCGCACGGCCACCGAGCTCGCCACGCGCTGTGAACTGACGCCCAGCGCCATGAGCTACCACCTGCGCGCCCTGGAAAAATACGGCTACGTGGTCCGCGCCGCCAGCGAGGGCGACGGGCGCGAGCGTCGCTGGAAGGCCGCCGGCGGACAGCTCGTCCTGGGCTCGCTCTCGGATTCGACCAGCGCGAAGAATGCCTACCTCAACGTCCAGCTCAATGCCTTCCGCGATCGGCTCTCGGCTGAAATCGCGCGCCGTGACAAAGAACGCAAGGCCGGCAAGGAACCGGAACCCGACAGGGCCCCGGTGCTGACCACGGGCGTGGTGTTCCTCTCCGAGTCCCAGCGCAAGGAGTTCATCGCCAAGGTCTACGGACTGCTCTACGAATACGAGGCCCTGGCCGAACCCGAGCAGCGCGGCGTCGACGGCGATCGACTGTACTACATGCTTTCCTTCCTGCCCGAAATCCGCGGCGAGCAAGGCCCCTGAGGCCCCGCAGCGGGTAGCGCAAAACGGCGTCTTGGACCCGCTGCTTGCCGCGGCGCGTAAAAATGCGGCTAACCTAGAGCAGGGAATGTGCTGTGCGCCCACTTTGGTGCACCACTGGTTGCTAATAGGAGTGTTGTGCCCGCCAAGGCCAAGGAAAAGACCGGAATGAAGCTCGTGATCGTGGAGTCCCCGGCAAAGAGCAAGTCCATCGCCAAGTACCTGGGCGAGGGTTTTGAAGTCGACGCCTCGGTGGGGCATATCCGCGATTTGGCGCAACCCGCCGATCTTCCGGCGGAAATGAAGAAGGGTCCCTACGGCAAGTTCGCCGTGGACGTCGAGAACGACTTCGACCCCTACTACGTCGTGTACCCGGACAAGAAGAAGCGGGTGGCCGAACTCAAGGCCAAGCTCAAGGGCGCCGATGCGCTCTATCTCGCAACCGATGCGGACCGCGAAGGCGAAGCCATCGCGTGGCACCTGCTCGAGGTGCTCAAGCCCAAGGTCCCGGTCTACCGCATGGCCTTCACCGAGATCACCCAAGAGGGCATCAACCGCGCGATGGAGAACATCCGCGAGCTGGACACCGACTTGGTCAACGCCCAGGAAACCCGCCGGGTGCTGGATCGCCTCTACGGTTACGAGATCTCCCCGGTGCTCTGGCGCAAGGTGGCCCGCGGCCTGTCCGCCGGCCGCGTGCAGTCGGTGGCCACGCGCCTGGTCGTCGAGCGCGAACGCGAACGCATGGCCTTCCGCACCGCCTCCTACTGGGACCTGACCGGAACCTTCGCCACCGCAGCGGGCGAAAGCTTCGGCGCCAAGCTCTCTTCGGTCGACGGGGCACGCGTTGCCACCGGCCGCGACTTCACCGACCGCGGCGAGTTGAAGACCCCGAAGTCCGGTGCAGTGGCGCACCTGGACGAGGCCAAGGCCGCAGCCCTGGCCGATGGCCTGAAGGACGCCGACTTCGCCGTCACCTCGGTCGACGAGAAGCCCTACACCCGCCGCCCGGCCGCGCCGTTCACCACCTCGACGCTGCAGCAGGAAGCTTCCCGCAAGCTGCGCTGGAGCTCGAAGTCCACCATGCAGGTCGCCCAGCGACTGTATGAAAACGGCTACATCACCTACATGCGTACCGACTCGGTGTTCCTCTCCAACGAGGCCGTGAACGCCGCCCGCAAGCAGGCCGCCGAACTCTACGGCGCCGACTCGGTGCCCGCGAAGATGCGCGCCTACAAGGGCAAGAGCGACAACGCGCAGGAGGCCCACGAGGCCATCCGCCCGGCCGGGGACTCCTTCCGCCGCCCGGCCACCGTCCGCGCCCAGCTTTCGGCCGACGAGTTCAAGCTCTACGAGCTGATCTGGAAGCGCACCGTGGCCTCGCAGATGGCCGACGCCAAGGGCTTCACCGCGACCATCAAGCTCGCCGGCGAGTCCGCCACCGGGCAGGTAGCCGAGTTCTCCGCTTCCGGCACCGTGATCACCTTCCGCGGCTTCATGGCCGCCTACGAGGAGGGCCGCGACGCAGCCCGCGAGGCAGAGGCAGCCGAGGCCGCCGAGGAGGCGCGCCTGCCGCAGCTGAAGGTTTCCGACCCGCTGGCAGGCGCCGGCATCGACGCGATTCCGCACACCACCTCCCCGCCGGCACGCTACACCGAGGCCTCGATCGTCGCCGAGCTGGAGGCCCGCGAAATCGGGCGCCCCTCGACCTTCGCACCGACCATCTCCACCATCATGGACCGCGGCTACGTCACCAAGCGCGGAGGCGCCCTGGTGCCCAGCTGGATCGCGTTCTCCGTGGTGCGCCTGCTGGAGGAGCACTTCGGCAAGTACGTGGACTACGACTTCACCGCACGCCTGGAGGACGACCTCGACGAGATCGCCCACGGGCAGAAGGGCCGCACCGCCTGGCTCAAGGACTTCTACTTCGGGTCCAAGGACAGCGGCGAGGCCGGCCTGGAATCGGTGGTCAACAACCTGGGCGACATCGACGCCCGCGCCATCAACTCCATCGACATCGCCCCGGGCATCGTGCTGCGCGTGGGCAAGTTCGGCCCGTACCTGGAAAAGCCGCTGCCTGCAGACGCCCCAGAGGGCACCGACCCGCAGCGCGCCAATGTCCCCGAGGACCTGGCACCGGACGAGCTCACCGCCGAGAAGGCCATCGAGCTCATGGAACACCAGGGCCCGAGCGAGAACGTGCTGGGCGTGGACCCGGAGACCGGACGCACCATCGTGGCCAGGGACGGGCGCTACGGCGCCTACGTCACCGAGGTCATCGTGGAGCCCACTGCCGAGGAACTGGCCGCCATGCCGGTGGAGTACTACAAGAACGGCAAGCCGAAGCCGCCGAAGAAGCCGGTCAAGGCCAAGCCGCGCACCGGTTCGCTGTTCAAGTCGATGACGGTGGAGTCCGTCACGCTGGAAGAGGCCCTGCGGCTGATTTCGCTGCCGCGCGTGCTCGGAGTTGACGCCGAGGGCGTGGAGATCACCGTGCAGAACGGCCGCTTCGGGCCCTACCTGAAGAAGGGCACCGACTCGCGCTCGATCGGCTCCGAGGAGGAGATCTTCACGATCACCCTCGAGCAGGCGCTGGAGATCTACTCGCAGCCCAAGGTCCGCGGCGCCCGCGCAGCGGTGCCGCCGCTGGCCGAATTCGGCCCGGACCCGGTCTCGGAGAAGAACATCGTGGTCAAGGAGGGACGCTTCGGTGCCTACATCACCGACGGGGTCACCAACATCACGATCCCGCGCGACACCACGCTCGAGGAACTGACCCGCGAGAAGGCCATCGAGTTGCTGGCCGACAAGCGGGCCCGCGGCCCGGTCAAGCGCAAGACAGCTGCCAAGGCCCCTGCCAAGAAGGCACCCGCGAAAAAGGCACCTGCCAAGAAGACCGGCAACTAGCCGCACGCGGCAAGAAGGCCACACACATGAGGATGACACCATGAGGCTGGGCGTACTGGATATCGGGTCGAACACTGTTCACCTGTTGCTGGTCGACGCATATCCGGGCGCCCGCCCGGTGCCCTTTGCATCGCACAAGCGGGCGCTCTCGCTCGTCGCATACCTGGACGAGCACGGGGCCATCAACGAAGCCGGGCAGGCGGAGTTGCTGGACTTCGTGCACGAGGCCGCGCAATTCGCCATCAACCACCATGCCGAGGACCTTTTGGCCTTCTGCACCTCGGCGATCCGCGAATCGGCCAACGGCGCCGAGGTCCTGGCCAGGGTCGTGGCGGAAACCGGCGTCCACCTCACGGAGCTGACCGGCGAGCAGGAAGCCGGGATGACCTACTACGCGGTGCGCCGCTGGTTCGGCTGGAGCTCGGATAGGATCCTGAACCTGGACATGGGCGGCGGCTCCTTCGAGCTCGCCCTGGGCGTGGACGAGTTCCCCACCACCGCGCACTCGGTGCCGCTGGGCGCCGGGCGGCTGACGCGCGAATGGCTGCCGGAGGACCCGCCCTCGATCAAGCAGGTCAAGGCGCTGCGCCACCACGTGCGCGAGGTGCTCGCCGAGCCGGTGGCCGAGCTGGCCGAGTTCGGGCGGCCCACCGTGGTCACCGGCACCTCCAAGACCTTCCGCTCGCTGGCAAGGATCACCGGCGCCGCACCCAGCGCCGAGGGTCCCTACGTCAAGCGGGTGCTGCGTGCCGAGTCGCTCAAGCTCTGGACCAACCGGCTCACCGCGATGAACTGGGAGGAGCGTGCCGAGCTTCCGGGGGTCTCGGCGATCCGCGCCCCGCAGCTGCTGGCCGGCGCCATCGTGGCACTGGAGGCCATGAGCGCGCTGAAGGTCAAGTCCCTGCGCATCTGCCCATGGGCGCTGCGCGAGGGCCTGATGCTGCGCCGTTTTGACCACGTACTTTTTGACTCGACCGCCCCGCTCAGTAGTAGCGTGGGTGTCGGAGAGGTAGCCTTGGGCCGTTCCTCGGTAATGTCGATGTCCCAGGGCAGCATCGTTCTGTAGCGAAAAGACAAGGGGCACGTTCCATGGTCGAGTCTTCACCGGGCGGCAACGCCCCGATCCCCGTCGCGCTGTCCAGCGCCTCGGTCTACCCGCTGAACGTCCATGACGCCTTTGCGGTGTCCCACGACCTGGGCTACGACGGGGTCGAGGTGCTGGTCACCGGCAACCAGATCTCCCAGGATGCGCGGCAGCTGAACCGGCTGGCCGAACGCTATGAACAGCCCATCATGGCCATTCACGCGCCCACGCTGCTGCTGACCCAGCAGGTCTGGGGAACCGCCTGGAACAAGATCGAATCCGCCGCCGCGATGGCGGTGGACGTGGGGTGCGACGTGGTGGTTGCACACCCGCCGTTCCGCTGGCAGGGCACCTATGCCACCGAGTTCGCCACCGGCATCCGCCGCATCATGGAGGAATACGGGGTGAAGATCGCGGTGGAGAACATGTACCCGTGGCGTGCGCGGGGACGCGAGGCAAAGATGTACCTGCCGCACTGGAACCCCGTCCCCGAACCCTACGAGTTCGTGACCTGGGACTTCTCGCATTCGGCGATCGCCGACATGGACTCGGCGGTGGCCTTCCGCGACCTGGGGACGCGGCTGAGCCATGTGCACCTGTGCGACGGGATGAACAACGGCAAGGACGAGCACCTGGTGCCGGGCCGCGGCACCCAGCCGGTGATCGAGGCCATCGAGTACCTGCGGGACTCTGCCTGGGACGGCGTGGTGGCGGTGGAGGTCTCCACGCGCAAGGCCCGCGGCGCGGGGGAGCGCGAGGCATGGCTGGGCGAGACCCTTGAGTTCGCCCGGCGGTACCTGGCCCCGGTGAACGAGGATGCGGAAGCCGGAAGCCACTCGATCTAGCCGCACCCGTGCACGTCCCGGCCCGCGAAGGGAGCGGCGTGGAAGAATGGTGCACATGACTTCAGTGCTTTCGACTTCGTCCCTTGCCGAGAACAGACTTGCCTTCCTGGGAACCGGTTCCATGAACGGGGCGGTGCTGCGCGGCATCATCGCCGCCGGCTACGACCCGGCGGCGATCGTCGCTACCCTGCGCAGCGACGCGAAGGCGCACGACCTGCGCGCCGAGACCGGTGTCACGGTGCTCATCGGCGAGCACGACCCCGAATCCAACCTCAAGGCGGCCAAGGACGCGGACATCGTCTTCCTGGGCGTCAAGCCCGTGGGCATCACGGCCCTGTGCGACGAGATCAAGGACGTGCTCAAGCCCTCCGCCGTGGTGGTCTCGGTGGCGGCGGCCATCACCATCGACATGATTGCGGCACACCTGAACCCGGGCCAGCCGGTGGTGCGCTCCATGCCCAACACCCCGCTGAAGGTCGGCGCCGGCGCTGTGGGTCTCAGCGCCGGTGAAACGGTCTCCCCGGCGGCGCTGGCAGCCGTCGTGGACCTGTTCGCCGGTTCCGGCGTGGTGCACGTCGTCCCCGAATCCCAGCAGGATGCCGTCTCGGCGGTCAGCGGCTCCGGACCCGCCTACGTGTTCTACCTGGTCGAGGCCATGGCCGCTGCCGGGGTTGAGCTGGGCCTGGATCCGGCGCTGGCCACCGATCTGGCCCGTGCCACCGTGGCCGGGGCGGGCAAGATGCTTGCCGACCCGCAGGTTGATCCCTCGGCGCTGCGCCAGGGCGTGACCAGCCCCAACGGCACCACCGAACAGGCCATTGCCACCTTCGATGCCGAAGGCCTTCCGCAGGTCATCGCCCGCGGGGCCGCGGCCGCAGCGGCCCGTGCCGCGCAGATCACCCGGGAACTGGCCTAGCAAACGCAAGGGGCGGGGTCCCTCGGGCCGCGGCGTCACGCTGCGGGTGTGGGACCCCCCTTGCGTGCGTACCCGGGCGGGCCCTAGGGCCTGGCGGCGAAGCGTTCGAGCAGATCCACATGCCCGGAGACGATCAGTACGTCGCGCCGGGTGACCTTGGTGTCGGGCTGGGCATAGGTAAAGTCCTCGCCGGGGGACTTCACGCCCACCACCGTGATCCCGTACTTGGAACGGACCTGGGACTCGGCCAGGGTGAAGCCCTGGGTCTCCTTGGGCGGGTACATCTTCACGATGGCGAACCCGTCGTCGAATTCGATGAAGTCAAGCATGCGCCCGCCGACCAGGTGCGCGGCGCGCACCCCGGCATCTGCCTCCGGGTAGATCACGTGGTTGGCGCCGATGCGCGTGAGGATCTTGCCGTGCGAGGGCGTGATCGCCTTGACCCACAGGTGCTCGATGCCCAGGTCCACCAGGTTCACGGTGATCAGCACCGAGGATTCGATGGAGGTTCCGACCCCGACCACCGCCGAGGTGAAGTCCTGGGCGCCGAGCTGGCGCAGCGCATCGATGTTGGTGGCGTCGGCCTCCACCACGTGGGTGAGGACCGAGGCCCACTTCTGCACCAGTTCCTGGTTGCGCTCGATGGCCAGCACCTCGCGGCCCTGCTTCACCAGTTGCTCGGCCACGGAGGCGCCGAAGCGGCCCAGGCCGATGACCAGCACCGCGGCGTTGTGGTCAATGTTCTTGTCAGCCAATGATCGGCCTCTCTTCGGGGAAGTGGTAGAGCTGGTTGCGTTGGCGCAAGGTCAATGCCGCGGCAAGGGTAATCGTACCGATTCGGCCGGCAAACATCAGTGCGGAGAGCACGTACTTGCCCGCCGGCGGCAATTCGCCCGACAGGTTGGTGCTCAACCCCACGGTGGCGAAGGCGGAGATCGACTCGAACAGCGCACGGGAGAGCGAGGTGCCGCTGATCACCAGCAGTGCGGCCGTGGCCAGCATCACCAGGGTGGCTCCCAGGACGATGACCGAGATGGCCACCCGCATGGTGCCCTCGGGGATGCGGCGGCCGAAGGCGCGCACATCGGTGTCGCCGCGGGCCTCGGCGAAGATCGCCAGGAACATCACCGCGATGGTGGTGACCTTGATGCCTCCGGCCGTGGAGGCCGAGCCGCCGCCGGCGAACATCAGCGCGTTGGAGAGCAGCATTGTCACCTGGTTCATCTCGCCCTGCTCCACCAGGTTGAAGCCGCCCGAGCGGGTCATCACCGAGGCGAAGACCGAGTGGATGACCTTGTCCGAGTTGTTCATGGTGCCGATGGTTTCGGGGTTGGACCACTCCGCCACCGCCCACAGCAGCGCGCCCGCCACCAGCAGGATGGCGGTGACCAGCAACGTGAGCTTGGCGTGCAGCGTCCACTTCTTGGTGTTGAAGCGCTGCGCCAGCAACACCATCAGCACCGGGAACCCCAGCGAGCCCAGGAACACCCCGAGCATCAGCGGCACCAGGATCCACAGGTCGGTCTCGTAGGGGACCAGCCCGTCGGAGTGCGGGGTGAACCCGGCGTTGTTGAAGGAGGAGATCGAGTAGAAGATGCCGTGCCAGATGGCCTCGTTGACCGGTTCGCCCAGGATCAGGAAGCGCGGGATGAGCATCAGCGCCAGGGCCACCTCGATCGCCACCGAGGTGGTGATCACGATGCGCAGCAGCGAACCCACCTCGCCCAGGGTGGAGGCGGCCGAGGTGTTCATGGAGCTTTGCGCCAGGAGCTTGCCGCGCACGCCCAGGCGCTTGGACACCGCCAGCGAGAGCAGCGATGCCAGCGTCAGGATGCCCAGTCCGCCGACGAACACCGCGACGATCATCACCAGTTGCCCGAAGAAGGACCAGTGGGTGGCGGTGGAGACAACCGTCAGGCCCGTGACGCACACCGCGGAGACGGCGGTGAACAGCGCGTCGTAAAAGGCCGTGGGTTCGCCGCTGGCCGATGACACCGGAAGCGCCAGCACGGACGTGAACAAGGAGATCACCAGGGCGAAGGTGACCAGCGCCAGACGCGCGGGGGAGCGGACGGTGAAGTCGGAGACGATCCGGCGCCACAGTCCCAGGCGTGTGCGCCATCGGGCCGGGGCGCCGCTATCGGTGCCCGGCCGTCGCACAGACTCTGCAGAGGGGGACGATCCCATGTGTTTTGCTCGGCTCCAAGACGTGGAAAAGTTCGGTGCGGAAGCCCTGCCCCGCAAGCTCCCACAATAAACCATGCCACCTCGGGATTCGCCGGTGGCCCGCCGACGCGCGGCCGTGCGGGCATGCGTTGCCGGTTTCCGCGGGCGTTGGCCCGGGCCGCCGGTGGTGTCTTGGCACACAGTGTAGGTGCCGATCGCGTAGCCTGAAGGGGTGTTTGCCGTAAATGAGCCCCTGCCCACGACCCAGGTGATCTGGAGCGAGCAGATGATGGAGTACCGCTTCAGCGAGACCCATCCGATGCATCCGATCCGGCTGGAGCTTACCGCCCGCCTCTGCAAGGACCTGGCCCTTTTTGAGCGTGCCAATCTCACCCTGGCAGCCCCGCCGGTGGCCACCGACGCGGAGCTGGCCGCAGTCCACGAGCCCCGGTACATCGCCGCCGTCCGGGAAGTCAGTGCCAACCCCGATATCCCCGATGAGGCGCGCGGCCTGGGCACCGAGGACAACCCCGCCTATGCAGGGATGCACGAGGCCAGCGCACGGCTGGCCGGAGGATCCCTGCTGGCCGCCGATGCCATTCTGGGCGAGCGCGCCCTGCACGTGGTCAACTTCGGCGGGGGCATGCACCATGCCTCCGCATCCAAGGCCAGCGGCTTCTGCATCTACAACGACGCGGCCCTGGCGATCCGGCGATTGCTGGACGGGGGAGTGAAGAAGGTCCTGTACATCGACGTGGACGCGCACCACGGCGACGGGACCGAGTCGATCTTCTGGGACGACCCGCGGGTGATGACCATCTCCATCCACGAAACGGGCATGTCGCTGTTCCCCGGCACCGGATTCGCCAACGAGATCGGCGGGCCCAACGCGTTGGGCACCGCGGTGAACATCGCGGTGCCCCCGCGCACGGGGGACGCCGCCTGGCTGCGGGCCTTCCACGCTGTGGTCCCGCAGTTGGCGGAGGCCTTCGAACCGGAGGTGATCGTCTCCCAGCACGGTTGCGACGGGCACCGGGACGACGACCTGTCCAACCTGCGGCTGACCGTCGATGCACTGCGCCAGAATGCGCTGGACATCGCCGAGCTGGCGCGCAGGCTCTGCGGCGGCCGGTGGATCGCCACCGGCGGGGGCGGCTACAACACCGCCTCGGTGGTGCCGCGCACGTGGAGCCATCTGGTGGCAGTGGCCTCGGGCAAGCCGGTCCCGCTGGCGACTCCCGTTCCCCGCAGCTGGCGCGACTACGTGCTCGAGCGCTACGGCATCCGCACCCCCGAGTCCATGGGCGACAACGCAGAATTGTGGTGGCGCAGCTGGGAGGTCGGCTACGACCCGGCGGACCCGGTGGACCGCACGGTCATGGCCACCCGCAAGGAAATATTCCCCCTATTCGGACTCGATCCCTGGTTCGACTAGCCGGGCAAAGATGCCAATGCGCGTATATGCGGATAGGGTTATGCGGTGGCTCATGATGATATCTTTTCCGCCCTGGCCGACCCCACCCGACGCAGGTTGCTCGACTCCCTGCGTGAGGAGCCGTGTTCGGTCGGTTCCCTGGTCGAGGCGCTGGGCGTTTCCCAGCCGACCGTTTCCAAGCACCTCAAGGTCCTGCGCGAGGCCGGCATGGTCTCCATGCGCGCCGACGGACAGCGCCGTTACTATGCCCTGGAATCCGCAACGTTCCTGAACCTGCAGACCTGGGTGCACGGCTTCGTTCCCCCGGCCCCGGCATTCGACCTGGTCGCGGAACCGTACGCCGATCCGCAGTTGGCATCGCACGAGGGGACCAGCCAGGCCACGGTGGCCGCCGCGCAACTGGGCCGCACCGTGGGTCGCGGACTGGAACAGGTGACCGGCCGCGCCCATGACTTCCTGGATCGCCTGCCCAAGCCGAAATTCGGCAGGAAACGGTAGCCGTACCCAGCCGTTCCACCCGCAGAAAGTGCGGCGCAAAAGCATACACGGCAGCACAAAAAGATTACGCGTCCGTGCCCGATTGATGACGCCCGGTTGGGTCGGCGGTGCCCGGCCGTGACATTCTCGACGTCTGGGGCAGTGTCGCCAGACATGGCGGCAGCGTGCCCTCGTGCCTGCCCCAAGTGATGAGGAGATAAGACTTGGACCAGCATCTAGCGACCATTCGCGACGAAGTGTTCCGTCGCAACCCCGGTGAAGCAGAATTCCACCAGGCGGTGACCGAGGTTTTCGAAAGCCTCGAAGCGGTCTCGCGCAAGCATCCTGAATATGCCGAAGCTGCGATCCTGCAGCGTATGTGTGAGCCCGAACGCCAAATCATCTTCCGCGTCCCGTGGATGGATGACGAAGGCCGGGTACAGATCAACCGCGGTTTCCGCGTTGAATTCAACTCCGCCCTGGGCCCGTTCAAGGGCGGGCTGCGCTTCCACCCCTCGGTGTACCTGGGCATCGTCAAGTTCCTGGGCTTCGAGCAGATCTTCAAGAACTCGCTCACCGGCATGCCCATCGGTGGCGGCAAGGGCGGTTCGGACTTTGATCCGCGCGGCAAGTCCGATGCCGAGGTCATGCGCTTCTGCCAGTCGTTCATGACGGAGCTCTACCGCCACATCGGCGAATACACCGATGTGCCGGCCGGCGACATCGGCGTGGGCGGCCGTGAAATCGGCTACCTCTTTGGCCAGTACAAGCGCATCACCAACCGCTACGAGTCCGGTGTGCTCACCGGCAAGGGCATCAGCTGGGGCGGATCCCTGGTGCGCCCCGAGGCCACCGGCTACGGCGCAGTGATTTTCACCGACGAAATGCTCAAGACCCGTGGCGCCAGCTTCGACGGCCAGCGCGTCTCGGTGTCCGGCTCGGGCAACGTGGCCATCAACGCCATCGAGAAGGCCCAGGCTCTCGGTGCCCGCGTGGTGACCGCCTCGGATTCCTCCGGCTACATCGTTGACGAGCGCGGCATCGACGTTGAACTGCTGCGCCAGATCAAGGAAGTCGAACGCGGACGCATCAACGAGTACGCCGAGCGTGCCAATTCCAAGAAGGTGCACTTCGTCGAAGGCGGCAACGTCTGGGACGTGGAGGCCACCGTGGCGCTGCCGTGCGCCACGCAGAACGAGCTGGATGCCAAGGACGCAAAGAAGTTGATTTCCTCCGGTGTCGTCGCAGTGGCCGAAGGCGCCAACATGCCGTGCACCGCCGCAGCGACCTCGCTGTTCCAGGATGCAGGGGTGCTCTTTGCCCCGGGCAAGGCCGCGAACGCCGGTGGCGTTGCCACCTCGGCGCTGGAAATGCAGCAGAACGCCAGCCGTGACTCGTGGACCTTCGCCCACACCGAGGAGCGCCTGACCGAGATCATGGTCGGCATCCACGACCGTTGCGCCTCCACCGCCGACGAATACGGTGTGCCGGGCAACTACGTGGCCGGTGCCAACATCGCCGGCTTCGTGAAGGTTGCCGACGCCATGCTGGCCCAGGGCCTCATCTAGGCAGACAGGCCTCCAGCCGAATTACGCCTCAAGAGGGCGGGCAGGGACAGACGGGAACAATTATGGACCCGCCTGGCCCGGCCCGCCCTTTGCCGTGCTTCATGACGTACTGTGTCGCCCGGGAATGGAAACACATTTGTGATTCGCGTGGCGCGGCTGTAGATTCTCAACCATGACTAATCGTTGGTATGCGTATTTTGTGTCGGCTCTGGAGGGGCCTAAGACGCGATAATTTCGCTTACCCACCTTCAGAGCCGACAAGGGCCGCAAGCTATGCTTGCCGGCCCTTCGCTATTTCCAAGATAGCGGCCCTGGAGGAATACGCAGCGTGATCGCCGGGGCCGCATTGAAACCATGAGGCCCCCCACTGCACGGCGCGGGGCCGAAACCGAAAGGCCCCAAACCATGAGCACCGCCATCGCCGCCGAGACACAGGCCCGCGTCAACACCAATGAACGGGTGCTGGCAATCACCGAGCTGCCCACCCCCGCGGAACTGACTGCCGAATTGCCAGTGGGCGATGCCCAGGGCTACCGGATCATGCGGGCCCGCCAGGAAGTCCGTGCCGTGCTCTCCGGGCTTGACGAGCGTCTGCTGGTCATCGTGGGCCCTTGCTCTATCCACGACCCTGCAGCCGGGCTGGAATACGCCACCAGGCTCGCCGCGGCCGCGAAGCAGCACGAGGGCGAACTGCTCGTGGTCATGCGCAGCTACTTCGAGAAGCCACGCACCACCGTGGGCTGGAAGGGCCTGGTCAACGATCCGCACCTGGACGGCAGCCATGACATGTCCGCCGGGCTGCGAGCCGCACGCGAATTCATGTTGGCGGCCAGCAACCTGGGCCTGCCACTGGCCACCGAATTCCTCGAGCCGCTCAGCGCCCAGTACCTCTCGGACCTGGTCACCTGGGGCGCCATCGGGGCGCGCACCACCGAAAGCCAGACGCACCGGCAGCTGGTATCCGGGCTATCCATGCCCGTTGGATTCAAAAACGGGACCGACGGCTCGGTGCAGGTGGCGATCGATGCCTGCCAAGCGGCTTCCGCACCACAGTCCTTCCTGGGCATTAGCGAGGATGGTCGTACGGCAGTAGTCAGGACCGCAGGAAACGACGACGCCCACCTGATCCTGCGTGGCGGCACCGACGGACCGAACTTCGCGGCCGAGCCTGTTGGCGCGGCATCGGCCTCCATGGGCAACGCCGGCATGAACCCGCGGGTGATCGTCGATGCCTCACATGCGAACTCGGGCAAGTCCCACGTGCGCCAGCGGGAGGTCATCGCCGAGCTGGCCGCCCGCATAGCGGACGGGGACCAAATGATTGCCGGAATCATGGCTGAAAGTTTCTTGGTGGCCGGTGCGCAGAAACATGACCCTGATGCCGTCGCGCAAGGATCCGACGTCCTGGCGGGGTTGACCTACGGGCAGTCCGTCACCGACGCGTGCATGGACTGGGACACGAGTGCCGAAATGCTAGCGACCCTGGCCGAAGCGGTACGGACCGCGCGCTAAGCCCCCCAGCCCCGTGTCGGCGGCGAGATATGGCAGCCCACGACGCCGGCTTTCGTTCACATTGGCCCCACGAGCCACTAAAGTGAATCACAAGGGCATAGGGTATCTTGAGGTGTTGGTGCGGACCGGGTACGTTCCTCGGTCAGCGCCACGGCACGATTGCTATGTGAAATTGTCAGGAGAAACAGGGAATGGTCGAATCGCAAAACTTTGCCAGCGCGCGTTTCATGACGGTCGCCGAGGTCGCCGATGTGATGCGTGTGTCAAAGATGACGGTTTACCGACTCGTCCATTCCGGCGAATTGCCGGCCGTGAGGTTCGGCCGCTCCTACCGTGTACCCGAAAACGCCGTACAGGAGTACTTGCGGGCTGCCGGGTTCGGGCGCGACTTCAACACCGGCTAACGCCGCCGATTTTCACGAGTGGTCAGAATCTGCTCTAGAAGCAGGTAATCTGTTAAGGAACGTTTAACGTCCAGTTGGCTATTCTGGTGCTTTGGTGCCGAAGAAATAGTAGTCGGCAATCGAATCAGTTTGTGAGGAACCATTATGGGCTCTGTTATTAAGAAGCGCCGCAAGCGTATGGCCAAGAAGAAGCACCGTAAATTGCTTCGTAAGACCCGCCACCAGCGTCGTAATAAGAAGTAAATACCAGTTCCGGGGTTGCCCGGAATTGAGTATGTAAAAAGGTGCGTTTCCCGCAATGGGGAACGCACCTTTTTGCATGTTTGCGGCGGGCGTGCCGGACGTTGCCCGGAGTCAGGGACGGCGGCGCAATGCACCGAAGCTGCGCCACAGGCCCCAGAGGACTCCCGAGACGCCGGCTGCCTTCAGGCCGAAGGCAGCCGCCCTGCGCCCGGTTCGGAAGTCGTAGACCGGCCAGTTGCGGTCCTTGGCGTGGCGTCGCAATCTGCGGTCGGGATTAATTGCCACGGGATGACCCACGGCCTCAAGCATCGGAATGTCGTTGTGGGAATCGCTGTACCCCCAGCATTCGGCAAGATCCAGCCCTTGGTCCCGGGCCAAGATCCGGACAGCTCCGGCCTTCGCCGATCCGTGGAGGATTTCGCCGACCAGTTGGCCGGTGTAGAGGCCTTCGATGTGCTCCACGGTCGTCCCGAGCGCTCCACTGAGCCCGAGCCGCCTTGACATAACCGCGGCAACCTCCAGCGGCGTGGCGGTGACTAGCCACACCCGACGCCCGGCGTGAAGGTGCTGTTCGGCGATCGCGCGGGTGCCTGGCCAGATTTTCGACTCAATGAATTCGTCATAAATTTCATCCCCGAGCGCAACCATGTCGGCCACGGAGAAGCCTGCGGACAGCAATAGCGCACGGTCACGGATGGCGTGGATGTCACCGAGGTTCTCTCCCCGGGCGACGAACCGCAACTGTCGAACGGCAAACCACGCCACCTCACGCAGCGTAAATGCCCGCCTTTGATACATTTTTCGGGCCACTGCAAAGAGCGAAGCACCGCGCATCATGGTGTTGTCTACATCGAAGAAGGCGGCAGATGTGCCCGATGGCGCCGACTCGTGCCCAGCAAATGTCACGGGGGAAAGGTTGGAGGGCATCCAACCAGTCTATTGCAATCTTTTTTCGCCGGAGCTGTAGCGTTGGGTCATGAGCAGTGTGCAGACCCCGCGGGAAATTACTTTGTTGGTTCGTTCCGGATGCCACCTTTGCAAGGCCGCGGCCGAAACACTCGACGAGGTCACCAGCAGGTTGGATTACACCTGGCAAAGCGTTGACATCGATCAGGACCCGGAACTCTTGGCGCGACATTCGGAAGAAGTCCCGGTGCTGTTGGTAGACGGACGGGTACGGGATTTTTGGGTGATTGATGCCCAGCGCCTTGAGGCATTGTTGAGCAGCTAGGGGCAACGAAGCCGCCGCCTGTCCGCGACACCAAGGGTGATGCGGTGGCATCGGAAGAACTGGTTGGAAAGACATGAAGGTATCCAAGGAATTGAGTCAAAGCAGAATGCCCACCGAACACCAACCAGCAAGCAACGAAGCGAAGCTCCCTGCTGCCGAAATTCCGATTGAGCACGACCTGGATCCCGGCGCATCGGTGGAGCAAACACCCGCGGGTTCACTGGGCAGGATTCTCCCTGAAGCGACCCTGGCGCGATTGACCCAGTACCTGCGTGCGCTCGGTGCCATGCAGGCGCGCGGTGAAGCGCGAACCTCGTCTGGCGTGCTGGCCACCGAGGCAGGGGTCAATCCTGCGATCCTTCGCAAGGACCTGTCTTTGCTTGGGTCCTATGGAACCCGTGGGGTGGGATACGCGGTGACCGACCTGGTCGAACAGATCTCCAAGGCCATGGGGCTTTTGAGGCAGTGGCGCGTGGCGATCATCGGTGCCGGTAACCTGGGTCGCGCACTTTCCGGATACGGCGGATTCCGAAGCCGGGGATTTGAAGTTGTCGCGCTGCTGGATTCATCGCCAGATGTGGTTGGCACGACGGTGGGGGACCTGCAGGTCCAAGACATTTCCGACTTGGACGAAATCGTTGCGGCCACGAATGCCAATATTGCCGTCCTATCCGTGCCTGGGGCAGCGGCGCAAGATTTGTGCGACATGCTGGTTCAATGTGGTGTTCGAAGCATATTGAGCTTCGCACCCGTGGTGTTGCAAGTCCCGGCAGGGGTCGTGCTGCGGAAGGTTGATTTGGCCACCGAACTGCAAATCCTTGCCTACCACGCACAAAACCTCGACTCCTAGAAATCGCCCACGGGAACCGGTCTTAAACTCAAATGGTCCGTGGGATTCCACCGGCAACGGCTGAATCCCACGGACCACTTCTTAGCGTTTTGATGATTAGCGGTATCCGGCTTTACGTGCTGCCCGACGAGCGGCAATGTACTGGCTGGAGGGACGCAACCAGGCAAACACGACGCCAACCACTCCCAGGACGACGGAAAGGGCCGTCAGGACCCCGCTGGCAATGCTGAACAACGACAGGACAGCCAGAATCGTCGCGAAGATGCGTGCAACGCCGCTTCCCTTGCGGATCATGAACGCGATCAGAACGTAAATCAACAAGCCGATCACGGCGAACACGATTGCGGTGGTCTGGATCATGGGAATTGCGTCGGAGACGCTCATGCCAGCAGCCGAAAGCTGTTCCTCCAATTCGGGGACTGCCCGAAGCTGCTCCATGATCGCGGTGGTGCTCAAACCGAACACCGAGCTCAGCAGGAATGCGACGCCGGCCGCGATGATTGCCCAGAAGGAGGTGTCCAGTTCCTTGGGTCGATGGGTCGGCATCTGGGGCGGAGCAAAGTTGCCTTGCGGCGGAACGGGGAAGCCGCCGTATGGCTGCTGGCCGTAGGGCGTCTGCGGCGGCTGCTGACCGTATGGGTTGTTTGCTGGGGCGGGCTGGCCGTACGGGTTGGGGTGCTGGCCGTACGGATTAGTTGGCGGAGTCCCGTTCTGTGGAGGTTGGCCGTAGGGAGGTTGTCCGGCGGCATTCGGATCCTGCGGTGCGCGCTGTCCGTACTGCGGGGGTGCCGGTTCCTGCGATGGCTTCTCTGGGTTCACGGGATCATTCTCAGGGGTTGACATGACCTGCTCCTTT
Organism: Paeniglutamicibacter sp. ZC-3; assembly: GCF_025847175.2. Classification (NCBI taxonomy): domain Bacteria; kingdom Bacillati; phylum Actinomycetota; class Actinomycetes; order Micrococcales; family Micrococcaceae; genus Paeniglutamicibacter; species Paeniglutamicibacter sp. ZC-3. The sequence goes on from NZ_JAOYTG010000011.1 coordinate 85,874, forward strand.
AGTTTGACGAACTACGGCTTACCCTCACGATATCGGTTGAAGATTGCTTTTCACCCCTCCGAAAGGATGGTTTTCCGATTGGATCGGGACACTCGCCGAAGTCCTTCCTCGGGACAGGGATCGCACGCCGCCGACGAGGACGCGATGTCGTTTCCGGTTCAGCAATTGCGCTTTCGGTGCTCGCCATGAGCCTCGTGCGTGGGCAAAATCAAGTGTCCGGTTTAGGTAACGGTACAAAGATTTGAGACACTTAAACTATGTCGACTGCCACCGTTCACCTGCTTCGTCACGGCGAAGTGTATAACCCGGACAGGGTCCTCTACGGTCGACTACCGGAATTTCACCTTTCCGATCTAGGCAACCAAATGGCCGAGCGCGCCGCGGAATACTTCACGGAGCAACGGAACGCGGGTGCCAATATCACCTACTTGGTGTCGTCTCCGCTCGTTCGGGCTCAGGAAACGGCAATGCCGACGTCGCAGGCTTTGGGCCTGGAAATCATGACAGATGATCGCATTATCGAAGCGGAGAACCGCTTCCAAGGACTTTCCCAGATCAAGAATCGACTGAGGGAACCAAAATATTGGTCCTATGTCGTCAATCCATTTCGTCCATCCTGGGGGGAACCCTACCGGGACCAGGTGGAACGAATGATGACCGCCATTGTTGAACACCGTGATCGCGCGGTCGAACTTGGCGGACGGGGGGCGCAAGCCATTTTGGTCAGCCATCAGCTGCCCATCTGGGTGACACGCCGCTCCGCCGAGGGCAGAGCCCTATGGCACGACCCGCGGAAACGCGAGTGCACTCTCACCTCCGTGACTAGCCTGGACTTTGATGGTGAAAGTCTGGTCGCAGTCCGATATGCAGAACCTAGCGTGGACCTTCTGGCGAACGCTGCGAACATCCCTGGAGCTTGAGATCATGATCGATCCCATCTCGTCCCGAGCACAGCGCTTGGGACGACGTACATTCTTGCGCGCAGCACTGCTTGGTGCCGCCGTGCTGCCGCTGGCAGCGTGTGTGGGGGACGAAGATCCCCTAGCCAAGCAGGCAAGGGAAGGCAACAACAAGAATTACATTGCCGGTGACGGTTCTGTGGAGGAATACGGTCCAGCTTCACGCACCGAAACCGTAAAGATCAACGCGGTGGCCTATGACGGAACCACTATCGATTCGGCCACTTGGGCCGGGCAGGCTACTGTCTTGAATTTTTGGTATGCGGCTTGTGCTCCATGCCGGATCGAAGCCCCGCACATGGTCGAACTCAATGAGGAGTTCAAGGGCAAAGCGGAATTCATCGGCATCAACGTGCGGGATGAGAAGGAAGCGGCAGAAGCCTTTGAGCGCACCTTCGGAATCAAATACCCCTCTGTGCAGGACACTCAGGGGACGATCCAACTCGCCATGACCAAATACGTTCCGCTTAAGGCCGTACCGACCACGTTGGTGCTGGACAAGCAGGGGCGCGTTTCTGCCCGCATTCTTGGTGTTGCCGACAAACCCACACTCAAGGCCCTGATAACCACGGCTCTCACCGAGTCGTTGTGATCGACTCCGTGCTGGCCGGCGCCTTGACGCTACCGGCCCAAGGCAACCAATTTGCTGAGATCATCCAGGACGGTTCACTGATTCTCGCGGTTCCCGTTGCCATCCTTGCAGGGCTCGTCTCCTTTCTGTCGCCTTGCGTGTTGCCTTTGGTTCCCGGCTATTTGGGGTACGTCACTGGCCTGTCCGGTGCCGACCTCGCAGATCAAAAGCGCGGCCGTATGGTCACAGGCATCGGCCTGTTTATCCTGGGCTTCACTGCCGTCTTTGTCCTGGCGGGCGTGGTCTTTTCGCAAATCGCTGCGTGGATGCAATTCGAGGGTGCCTGGATCATCCAGGTCTTGGGCGCGGTAGTGATTCTCATGGGTGTCGTTTTCATGGGTGGCTTTTCCTTCATGCAACGCGATGCGAAGATCCATCGGAAACCACCTGCCGGCCTTTGGGGTGCTCCGGTTCTGGGAGTCACTTTCGGCCTGGGATGGGCGCCATGTATCGGCCCTACGTTGGCTGCGGTGCTGGCCATGAGCACAGGAATCGACCCAAACCCCGCCAAGGGTGCCTTGTTGACGTTCTTCTACTGCATGGGTCTGGGGCTCCCGTTTCTCTTCATCGCCACGGCGCTTCGGCGTGGCATGGGGGCCATGAAGTTCTTCCGTCGGCACCAGTTGGCGATCATGCGCTTCGGCGGCGGCATGTTGATACTTCTGGGAATCTTGATGGCCACCGGCCTATGGGGTTCCTGGGTTACGCAATTACAGGATTGGTTCACCAATGAGGTCAGGTTGCCCATCTAATGGCAAAAAGAGATTCTAAAAAAGATGTAGCGGTCCCGGCCCTCGGTTTCAAGGGCATGCTCCGATGGGGCTGGACCCAGCTCACCAGCATGCGCACGGCGCTCTTCCTGCTTCTGCTTTTGGCCGTGGCAGCAGTACCCGGGTCGCTTTTCCCCCAGCGCTCCATCAACCCGGAGCAGGTGACAACCTACCTGACCAATAAGCCGACGACCGGGGAATGGCTCGACCGTTTCCAGCTCTTCGACGTCTATTCTTCGGTGTGGTTCTCGGCGATCTACCTATTGCTGTTCATCTCCCTGGTCGGGTGCATCCTGCCGCGCGTAAAAAAGCACGCGCAGGCGCTTCGCACACCGCCACCCAGAACCCCGTCGCGACTTAACCGGTTGCCCCAGAACGGCACCATCGAGATCCAGACTGCTGACGAGTCGGGAATCAGCGACGAACAAGTCGTACGGGATATCACCGGGCTTCTCAAGAAGCGTGGGTACCGCTCCGAAGCCAGGCCAGAGGGTGCCAGCCCATCAGTAGGCGCGGAACGTGGATACAGTCGTGAAATCGGCAACCTGCTCTTTCACATCTCCCTCGTTGGCCTATTGGCCTCGGTTGGAGTCGGTGGCGCCTTCGGGTACAACGGACAGCGGGTACTTGTCGAGGGGGAGACCTTCGTGAATTCCTTGGTGTCCTACGATTCCTTCAAGCCCGGAACCTGGTTCCAGGAAGACTCCCTGGATCCATATTCGGTCAAGCTCGACAAGTTCAATATCACCTTTGACCGCGAATCCACGACGCACTTCGGCCAGCCAATCGATTTCACGGCCGAGGTCGAGACCCGGCGCAGTCCGGATGCCGAACCTGAGAAGGAAAAACTTCGGGTCAACCATCCGTTGCGCATCGATGGCGCTGACATGTACCTGGTTGGCAACGGCTACGCCCCCGTGGTTACAGTACGTGACGGCAACGGAGACATCTCCTTCAGCGGTCCCGTGGTCTCGGTGCCCCAGGATGGCATGTACACCTCGTTGATGGTCGTCAAGGTCCCCGACGCGAATCCCGAGCAACTTGGATTCCAGGGATTCCTTCTGCCCACGGCCATGACCGATGAGACTGGGTTTGCAATATCCGGCGACCCGAACGCGATCAATCCGCAGCTGCAGCTGAACTCCTACTACGGGAACCTGGGACTGGATGACGGTACGCCACAGAATGTGTACGTGCTTGAAACTGACGAGCTCACCGAACTCAACAGTAGAAACCTTGATGCAGGCGGAATTGTCTTGGGTGCCGGGCAGACGTACGAATTGCCCGATGGAAAGGGCAGCATTTCCTTTGATGGGCTCAAGCGTTTCATTGGCGTGGATATCGCCTACGACCCCAGCAAGCGCCCGGTGGCAATCTTTGCTGCGCTTGCCTTGTTGGGATTGGCCATCTCGCTCTTTACCCCGCGCCGCCGTGCCTGGGTGAAAATCAAGAACTCCGTTGACGGCTCGGGCCGCGAAGAGCGGATAATCGAATACGGATTGCTGGCCCGTGGTGAAGACCACCGACTTGAATCCGAAGCCAAGGAGCTGCGTAAGCTTCTTGAGCAGCAGTGGCCCGCGAATGCGCGAGCCGGAGTCTAGGAGACCCTTTGGAAAACGACATGCCCACGATCAATGTGGCCCTGGGACAGTACAGCGACTTGTTCATGTTGCTGGCGGCAATTGTCTACGCCTCGGCTTTTATCGCCTTCGCATGGGACCTTGCCAAGTCCAGCAAGATAATCCAAGAGATCGATGCAGCAACGCTCGCATCGGAACAGAAGACCTTGGTTGCGGCCGGTGTCCGGGATGCCCCTCCGGCGGACGGTTCGTCGAACCCGTTGGTCAATGAATCCATGGACTACACAACAGCCTCCGCAAAGCGCATGGCAGCGAAGGTTGCCGTTTCCCTGACTTGGCTGGGCGTGCTGTTGCAGGGCTTCGCCGTGGTTGCCCGTGGCATTGCGGCCGCTCGCGTGCCCTGGGGCAACATGTACGAGTTCCTCTCCACAGGATCCTTCCTGGTGGCCCTCGTATTTTCGATCGTGTTGCTGAAAAAGGACCTTCGCTTCATGGGCACCTTCGTCATCGGCCTGGTCACCGTGATGCTGTGCGGCGCCACCATGGGCTTCCCGACTCCCGTGGCCCACTTGGTGCCCGCTCTGCAGAGCTACTGGTTGATCATTCACGTCTCCATCGCGGTACTTGCCTCGGCCCTGTTCACGATCACCTTCGCCATGAACGTGCTCCAACTCGTGCAACATGCCCGAATGGATGCACTTGCCGCAGGCAAGAAGGACAAGATGCCGTTCATGCGGTTGGTCCCCGGCGCAGCACCTCTGGAAAACTTTGCTTACCGCATCAATGCGGTTGCCTTCGTGATGTGGACCTTCACAGTCATGGCCGGAGCGATCTGGGCCGAGGCAGCCTGGGGCCGTTACTGGGGCTGGGACACCAAGGAAGTCTGGAGCTTCGTCATCTGGGTTGTCTACGCAGGCTACCTGCACGCCCGGGCAACGGGCGGTTGGACAGGTGCCCGTTCGGCCTGGCTAAGCATCATTGGTTACCTCTGCATCGTCTTCAACTTCACCATCGTGAACATTTACTTCAACGGCCTGCACTCCTACGCCGGCATCTAAGGCCAGCCCTTGGAGCCCGGTGGCCCCGTACGCGTCAAATGACGGGTACGGGGCCACCGGCGTTAATGCGCCGGGGGAGCGGCCTCGCGGGCGGATGCAGCAGCCCCAAGCCGCCGGAGGGGCGGGGCTCGGCAACACCGGTGCGAATCTGCCGAAGGGGAGACTGCCGGAAGCGCCCACTCCATGGCGAAGGTGACCGAGTTCACTGTGCAATATTCTGTGTTCGCCGGTTTTTAGGCAATGAAAATGGCTGAACGTGACCGTCGATGGCCTGAATATGCCGCAATTCTAGGTAAATTCACCTAATTGACCGCTCGATTAGGTGGCTGGGTCATCCACTGTTATTGTTGTATCTACCGACGCGGGGTGGAGCAGTTCGGTAGCTCGCCGGGCTCATAACCCGGAGGTCACAGGTTCAAATCCTGTCCCCGCCACAAAGAAACAGCCTTTGTTCCCGAATGGGAGCAGAGGCTGTTTGCTTTAACGAGGAACTCGCCCCGACCAAAATTGTAGGGGCCGCTTGGTCACCGGGCGCCGCTTCGTACGTCATCGCGGGCAAGGAGAATGACCCTGACCTTGGAATCCCCACCACAAGGTGCCGGACCCACATGCTCGAGTTCGCCACCGCGCAGGGTCACCAGCCGCTAGCAGTTGCGTGAAGTGAAGTAATGGGCCGATTGTCGCGACATCAATACCGTCATTAATGAAACTCCAGGAGCAGGCATGCCCTCTGTGCGGACAATGGAAGGCACGGCGCGATGGGCGAGTGTGCTGCACAAGCTGGGCTGGATCATCACCGTCAGGGGAAAATAAGCAAATGGTCGGATGGCCCACGAAATTCGTGGGCCATCCGACCATGGGGTGATGCCGATGGAATATTCCCTACGGCGTGTGTCGCGGGGTGTCTTCCGTGGGATTGCCGCCTTCATCGCGCGGCTTGCCGTTTTCGTCGCCGGGCTTGCCGTCTTCGCGCAATTTGCTTTCGAGCGCTTTCAATTCGGCTTCCTTGCGGCGCATTTCCTCCTCGCGGGCCTTGTTGCGCCGCTGGATTTCCAGGTTGCGAAGGAACTCGGGATCATCGTCGGGCGCTCCGGTTGCGCCCCTGCGTGTCTGTGCCGGCCGTTCGTCGGAAACCGACTTGGGTCGTCCCAGCCAGAACCACAGCCCCGCCCCGATCAGCGGCAGCAAAATGATGGCAGCGAACCAGCCACTCTTGGGCAGTGAACGGACCTCGCTCGAGGGAGTGCGCACGCATTCGATCAAGGCATAGATGGTTATCGCGAGTGCAACCAATGCCATAAAAATAAAGTTCCGGACCATAGATACAGTCTAGTGAATTTATCTGTGTTCTGGCTGCGTCTAGACTGTACGGGTGCAGTTCTTCAAGTACACCGTGATTCGGTTGGCCCTCTTTTTCGCAGTATTCCTACCACTGGCTTATCTCCTGATGTGGCCCATATTCACCGCGGGCCTAGTCGCGCTGGTGATCGCGTTTGCCCTGAGCTACCTGTTCCTGAACAAGTTGCGCGTGGCGGCCAACGCCGACGTGCAAAAAATGTTCAACTCCAAGGGGCCCAAGAAGTCCCGGCAAGACCTTGACGACGAAGCAGCCGAAGACCGGTTCCTGGACGGCGAGCAGTAACCCAACGGATTCGTGTCTCCGCGGTGGGCTGGCGGATGCAACTGGACCAGGTGCCACCGCCAGCCCCCAATGATGTTTACAGGCCTGTCGACGGACCGTGGAGCGGCGTCCCATCGCAGGTGTGTTCTTGGCCGGAACACCATGAGGCCTGAGGAAGCCTTGGTAGTCGTACCTATCTGTAACACCCAGGGGCCAGGTCATGGAGATGGCCGGGCCTCTGGGCACGAATTTTTCCGACGCGATGGTCGCGGACGGAAGCGCTAGGCCAGAGCCAGCTCCATCACGATTGCCACTGTGAAAAGCGCCGCGTAGACGAGGTTGATGATGCCCGTCTGCTTGAGCACCGGGATCAGTGCGCCGGGCTCGTGATTGCGCAACACCGTCCAGCTTGGCAGCACACACAACGGCACCGTCAGCAGGACGAGCCACATCCATGCGTGCGTGGACACCATGACCAGCGGCAACAGGATGGCCAGGGTCAGCATCATGACGTAGCTGATGCGCGCGGCAGGGTCTCCCAGCCGCACTGCCAGAGTCATCTTTCCGACTTCCTTGTCGGTGGGGATGTCACGGATGTTGTTGGCCATCAATAGTGCGGTGGCGATGAGGCCGGTTCCCACGGCTCCGATGTAGGCAGGCAGCGTCAACTGGTGTGCCTGGGTGTACGCCGTCCCCAGCGTGGCCACGAGGCCGAAGAAGATGAACACGAATACCTCGCCCAGCCCCCGATAGCCATAGGGGTTCTTGCCGCCGGTGTAACCCCACGCGGCGAAGATGGCCGCCAGGCCGACCAATAGCAGCGGCCAGGATGCCGTGGACACCACCAGGAACGCTCCCACGATCCCGGCGAGCCCGAAACAGGCAAAGGCAGCGTTTCGGACCGTGGTGGGTTTTGCCAGGCCGGATCCGGTCAGTCGCAACGGCCCCACGCGGACATCGTCGGTGCCGCGGATGCCGTCGGAGTAGTCGTTGGCATAGTTCACCCCGACCTGGAGCAGCAGCCCGACCACCAGGGCCAGGATGGCTTCGAGCAAGGCAAGTTTTCCGGTGGTGTCCACGGCGGCCGCCGTGCCAATAATCACCGGCGCAATCACAATGGGCAGGGTCCGCAAGCGTGCGCCCTCAACCCATTGGGCAATCGTAGCCACCATCAATCCTCTCGCTGCCGGGAAAAACATGCAGCTACCATTCTCTCCCGCGCGGTGGCAGGGGAGAAATTCCGGCGGCGCCCGGGACGTACCTAGAACGAGACGATCAGCAAGGTCGCGGCAAAAACAATCCCGGAGGCGACCAGCACAATCGTGGTGTATCCCAGGATGTCACGCATCTTCAACCCGGCAATTGCCAGCAGTGGCAGGGCCCAGAACGGCTGGATCATGTTGGTCCACTGGTCGCCGTAGGCCACAGCCATGATCGGGATGGCCGGGTCCACGCCCAGTTCCGCCGCCGCGGTGAGCATGATCGGCGCCTGCACGGCAAACTGCCCGCCGCCGGAGGGAACAAAGAAGTTCACCAACCCGGCCGAGAGAAACGCCAGCACGCCGAAGGTCTGCGGCGTGGAGATCGACACGAACACATCCGAGAGCACCTGGATCAGCCCGGTCCCGGTCATGATGCCCAGGATTCCGGCGTAGAGCGGGAACTGCAGCAGGATCTCCCCGACATTCGATGCCGCGTGCTTGGTCAGCGCCATCAGCTCGAACGGGCTGCGCACCAGCACCAGGATCAGGGCCAGGAAGGACCAGTTGACGATGTCCAGGGTCAGCGTGCCGCCGGTGGAGAAGTGGATGACGAGGTAGGCCAGCAGCATCGCCCCGAGCAGCAGCGTGGGCAGGCGGCTGGCGTCCAGCCTGTCGGCGGGCGTGGTGACCTCGTCGTCGACGGCCACGAGTTCCTCACGGGCGTCCTGGACCAGTTCCACGATCTTGTCGTTCCCGCGCGGGGCCACCAGGTACAGGGACAGGGCAACCATGACGATGGCGGCAACGGCGGCGATCATGTTCCAGGAGGAGAAAGTGGTCTCGGAAATCGACAGCGGGCCGCCGAGCTGCTTGGCGATGAACGAGTCGGGCGTCGCCGCGGTCAGCGGACCGGAACCCGAATAGCCCATGTGCCAGACGACAAAACCGGCAAACCCGGAGGCAACCAGCATCGGGAAATGGAAGGCGATGCCGCGTTCGCGGCCCTGGGCAGCGACCTCCCGGGCCAGTAGCCCGCCGACCACCAGGCCCAGCCCCCAGGTGATCAGCGAAGCCACGGCGGCCACCAGGAAGACAAACACGTAGCCGGCCAGGGCGGTCTGCGGGACGCGTCCCAAAAAGCGCAGGAGCCTTCGCACCGGCCGGGTGTTGGCGAGGATGAATCCCAGCATCAGCACCAGGGCCATCTGGGTGATGAAGGCCAACAGGCCCGCCAGCCCGTCGCCCCAGCTTTGGACGATGAGCAGCGGGCTGGAACGGGTGACGACCAGCGCCAGCAGCGCCACGATGAAGGTGAGGGCAATGGCGAAGACCAGGGCCGAGGGGATGAATCGTTCGACAAGGTTGTTGACGGGCCGCATGGCCCGGGAAATAGCTGTTCCACCTTGCGGTGCGGCTGTTTTGCTCATGAAATAACACCTCTTTGTGCTGATCCGACAGTTGGCCTGGGCAGCAAAAGCGAAGCTGGCCAGTGATAATGCCCACCATACGTCAGGATCACCCGCGTCAGGCCAAGTCCGGCGCGTATCGACGGTTCGGCGCGCTGCCAGGATCCGCGGCCGGCAGGTCAGCGTGGTGTTTCAGCCAGCCAGGCGGCGAGCGACATCCTGTCGACCTTGCCATTGGGCAGCAGCGGCAGCGCCTCGAGCGCCTGCAGTCGGCGCGGCACCGCGGCGGCACCGAGCGATGCGCGCACGGCCGCGGACAGGGCCTCGGGGGCGGCGCTTCCCACATAGGCGGCGGCGATCTGCTGGCCCCATTGCGCATCCGGCACGGGAACCACCGCCGCCGCCGAGACACCGGGCAGGGCCTCGAGGACGCGCTGGACCTGGGCGGCCGAGACCTTGACACCGCCGGTGATGATGACGTCGTCGGCCCGCCCGGACACCGAAAGCATGCCGTCGGCGTAGCTTCCCAGATCGTCGGTCGCGTACCAGCGCACCCCCGACCCGTCTACGCTGAAGTGCCTGGCGGTCAGGCCGGCGTTCCCGAGGTAGCCGGAGGCGATGGTTGGCCCGCCCAGCATGATCCGCCCGTCGACGACCTTGACCTGCACTCCGGGCAGGGCCCGGGCATCGTAGACGCAGCCACCGGCGGTCTCGCTGGAACCGTAGGTGAGGTGCAGCTTAAGCGAATGCCTTGCTGCCTCCTTCAGGACCGCGCGCGGGGCACGTGCCCCGCCCAGCAGGATGGCGTCGAAGCGTTGCAGCGTGGAAATGGTCTCCGCGTCCGGATCTTCCAACAGTCGCTGCAGCTGGGTGGGGACCAGGGAGACCAGGCGTTTGCGGTCGGTCAGGGCCGAGGCGGCCTCATTGAAGCCCCGGGCGGTAAAGCTCTGCTCCAGGTTCATCGCCCACGGCCGGGTTCCGGCATACAGGCTGCGGGTCAACACGGCCAGGCCTGCCACGAAATGGATCGGCAACGGGAGCAGCCACTGGCCCTCGAATCCGAGGTATTCGGCCGTGGCCATCGAAGAGGAGGCCAGTGCATCGATCGACAGCGCGGTGCGCTTCGGGGTCCCCGTGGACCCCGAGGTGCGCACCACCGCCGCGATTCCCTCGAGTCCCTCCAGCTCCGCCCGGGCCACCGGGTTCACCACGTACTCGTTGTTCGTGGTGCCCGGGAGGATCTCCACGGCCGGCCCTTCCTCGTTCAGGGATGCTGAAAGGGCAACGAGCGCGGAATCTGGATTCATGGGTGCCGGGGTTCCTTGGGCCTAGAAGTAGTACGGGTGGGCTGACCAGTCGGGGTCGCGTTTTTGGAGGAAGGCGTCGCGGCCCTCCACGGCCTCGTCGGTCATGTAGGCCATGCGGGTGGCTTCGCCGGCGAAGACCTGCTGCCCGGCCAGCCCGTCGTCGGCCAGGTTGAAGGCGAACTTGAGCATGCGGATGGCCTGGGGGGATTGCTTGGCGATGTCCGCTGCATATTCCAGGGCGACTTCCTCGAGGCGCGCGTGGTCCACGGCCTCGTTGACCGCGCCCATGGCCACCATGTCCTCTGCGGAGTGCTCGCGGGCCAGGAAGAAGATCGAGCGGGCGTTCTTTTGCCCGACCTGGCGGGCCAGGAGCGCCGAACCGTAGCCTGCGTCGAAGGAGCCGACGGTGGCGTCGGTCTGCTTGAACTTGCCGTGCTCGCGGGAGGCGATGGTGAGGTCCGAGACCACGTGCAGCGAGTGCCCGCCTCCGGCGGCCCAGCCGTTGACCACTGCAATGACGACCTTGGGCATGGTGCGCATCAGGCGCTGGACCTCAAGGATGTGCAGGCGTCCGGCGCGGGCGGGGTCGATCGAGTCGGCGGTCTCTCCCTCGGCGTAGCGGTAGCCGTCGCGGCCGCGGATGCGCTGGTCCCCGCCGGAGCAGAAGGAATGCCCGCCGTCCTTGGGGGAGGGGCCGTTGCCGGTCAGCAGCACCGTTGCCACGTCCGAGCTCATGCGGGCGTGGTCCATGATGCGGTACAGCTCGTCCACGGTGCCGGGGCGGAATGCGTTGCGGACCTCCGGGCGGTTGAAGGCGATCCGCACGGTTGGCAGGTCGCGAACGACCGTGCCGGCGGAATCACGTTCGACCTGGCGGTGGTAGGTCATGTCCTCGAGGTCGAAGCCCTCGACCACGCGCCACTGCATGGGGTCGAAAATGTCGGAAACCTTGGCTGGCAATTGTTCGGTGGAATCATGGGTGCTCACAACCATGAATGCTATAGGTTCGGCAGCCGCGGGGGCGAAAGCGGCTCGGGCCCCCGGCTTTGTGGATCGGCGGAAACCCATGGCCATCAGTTCTGGCGCAACTGTTGAACAATTAATAATTGCTCTTTGCCTGGGCTTGTGATCCACGTCAAATATTCATCTCACTAGGGTGATTGCAAAACGCATGGTGTCCAGGATCACAGTTGAGCGGCGTTTTGGCTGGTTGCCCAACTTCATGTTGGATGGCAAAGTGCGGTAGGTTTGCCGTTTGCACCCCCACTGAATGTGTGAGCGGGCACCCCTGAAAAGGGCCTGGCCTGGTGCCCTCCCCGTTGCATCGATGCGGGTAGATTGAGTCACCAAAGGAGCTACGCGGTGGAACCCCACAACGTCCGAGAACACCAGCCCGATACCTCCACCAGAGACGCCGACGTGACGGCCGAGGGCTACAAGAAGACCCTCACCCGCAGGCACGTCCAGATGATCGCCATGGGTGGCGCCATCGGCGTGGGCCTGTTCATGGGCGCAGGTGGCCGCTTGGCCACGACCGGGCCCGCCTTGATCTTCTCCTACGCCATTGCCGGTGTGATTGCCTACTTCCTGATGCGTGCGCTGGGCGAACTCATCATGTACCGCCAGTCCTCGGGGTCCTTCGTTTCCTATGCCGGTGAGCTTTTCGGGGCCAAGGGCGCCTTCCTTTCGGGCTGGATGTACGTGCTGAACTGGGCCATGACGGGCATTGCCGAGCTCATCGCCATCGGGCTGTACTTCACCTACTTCTTCCCGGGCGTCCCGGTGGAGGCCGCAGCGCTGTGCGCGCTGGGCCTGTTGATCGCCGTGAACCTCTTCAGCGCCAAGGCGTTTGCCGAGTTCGAGTTCTGGGCATCGTTCCTGAAGGTCGCTGCCATCGTGCTCTTCCTGTGCATCGGCACCTACCTCGTGGTGACCAACGCGCAGGTGGGGGACGGGCACGCCTCGGTCTCCAACTTGTTCGCCGGCGAGGGCGGCATGTTCCCGCGCGGATTCATGATCACCATCCTGGTCCTCAACGCCGTCATCTTCGCCTACAACGCCATCGAACTGGTCGGCATCACCGCCGGCGAGATGGAAGACCCTGCCAGGGAAGTCCCCGCAGCCATCCGCGCCGTCGTGGTGCGCATCGTCGTCTTCTACGTCGGCTCGGTGACGCTGCTGGCCATGATCGTGCCGTGGAACCAGTACAAGGCCGGGGAAAGCCCGTTCGTCACCGTCTTTGACCAGTTGGGCTGGGGCTGGATCGGCGGCGTCATGAACTTCGTGGTCATCACCGCGGCGCTGAGCTCCTGCAACTCGGGGCTGTACTCCATCGGCCGCGTCTTCCGCGCGATGGCGAACAACGGCCACGCCCCGCAGTGGTTGACCAAGATGAACAAGCGCTACGTCCCCTATGCCGGCATCCTGGCCATCGGCGGCGTGTACTTCGTGGGCATCATCCTCAACGTCTGGCTTGGCGGAACCTACGCCTTCGACCTGGCCCTGAACACCGCATCGATCGGTGTCCTGTTCACCTGGGGCTCGATCTTCGCCTGCCAGCTGATGCTGCGCAAGAAGCGCGGCAAGGTCTCTTCCCTGCCGATGCCGGGGGCGCCCTACACCAGCTGGGCGGGCCTGATCGCCCTGGCAATCATCACGGTGCTGATCGGCTTTGACACGCTCACCGGACCGGGCGGCGAAGTCTTCCCGCTCGGCCTGTACACCATTGCCTGCATCCCGCTGATTGCAGTCGGCCTCTGGATCGGCTGGCAGAAGGCCAAGCACAACACGGCCAAGAGCGAGCTCTACTCCTAGGGCTTCATTCGGGTCGGGCGTTGCGAACGACAAAACGGTGGGTGGGTGGTTCCCAAGATTTCCTTGGGAACCACCCACCCACCGTCGTTTGCAGGCCTTCGCCTCATGCGGGGCTGCTCTCGGGCCGTACTAGGATCGGGGTACGAGAGCCTCGGCGTCCGTTTCCGGGTCGGTGCCGGCCAGGATGCCGGTCTCGTGGGCGTCCGGAATCTCGGTTCCGCGCAACGATGCCCCGGCGGTCTCGGGCAGGTACCGTGTGGCCACCAGGCCGATGGCGCAGGCTGCCATCATGTAGATGGCCGGGAACAACAGGAAATCGGTCTCGTTGATGACGGCCTCGTTGACCATGGCCGCGGTACCGCCGAAGATCGCTGTCGCCACGTTGTAGGTCACTGCAAAACCGGCGAACCTGACGTGGGACGGGAACATGGCCGGGAAGGTGGCCGTGATCGTGGCTAGCTGCGGGATGTAGAGCAGGCCCAGGATGGCGAACCCGAGGATCGCGAGCGGGAAACTCTTGCCCATGAGCCAGAACAGCGGCAGGGCCAGCACGAAGAGGCCGATCAGCGACGCGAACCACAGGGGTTTTCTTCCCACCTTGTCCGAAAGTGATCCGGCAAAGGGGATGACGGCCATCATCGCGACCTCGCCGACCAGGATCACCATCAGGGACGCCTTCGGATCCAGGCCCAGCTGGCCCTCGAGATAGGTCGGCATGTAGCTCAGCAACGTGTAGTTCACGACGTTCAGGGCGATCACCAGGCCGCTCATGATGAGCATCGGGCGCCAGTAGCCGCGGATAAGCGTGCGCAGCGAGCTCGATTCCTGGACCTCGCCCCGCTCCTCGAGTTCCTGGAAGACCGGGGTGTCTTCCAGCTTGTTTCGCAGGTAGAGGCCAATCAGGCCCATGGGCAGGGCCATCATGAACGGCACGCGCCAGCCCCAGTCCATCATTGCCTCGTCGCTCAGCGCGACCTGGAAGCCCAGCATCACGGCCGTGCCCAGGGCGAAGCCGCCGAGGGTCCCGAACTCCAGGAACGACCCAAAGAAGCCGCGCTTCTTGTCGGGGGAGTATTCGGCCATGAACGTTGCGGCGCCGCCGTACTCGCCGCCGGTGGAGAAGCCCTGGATCATCCGCAGGAGCACCAGCAGGACCGGTGCCAAGACGCCGACCTGCTCAAAGGTCGGCAGGATGCCGATGAAGAATGTAGCCAGGGACATCATCAGGATGGTGAGGGCCAGGATGTGCTTGCGGCCCAACTTGTCGCCCAGCGGTCCCCAGACCAGGCCGCCGAGCGGCCTGACCAGGAAGGAGAGTGCGAAGGTCCCCAACGCCATGAGGGTTCCGCCCTCGGTGGGGAAAAAGTGGAACGTAATGTAGGTGACTGCCACGGCGTAGACGCCGTAATCAAACCATTCGGTGAGGTTGCCCATGGCCGAGGCGGCAGTTGCCTTGCGGATTTCGCTGCGGCCGGCGGTGGTGGATAGATCCGGGCCGATGTCTTCGCCAAAATCCACGGGGTCGGTGGCCTGGGATGCCACCGGTGCGGGGTTGTTTAGTTGGTTGGGTTGGCTGTTTTCCGGCTGCATTACTGCTCCGTTTGCTATTCAGCTTTCCGTCGACCGGATGCCCGTCCAAATCCATGTTGACGGCCTTGGACGGTGACGGTCCACGATCCGGACAGGGTCCGGAGTCGGTCAAGTGGAAGACGATACGGCAGTGATTGGGGTCGGTCAAACCGGAGAGTTTGCCGACCATGAGGTTGACCGCGCTTATGGCATGATGGGATTGTATTAGTGAACGAATGGTCGGTAATTCTTCCGCGCTCCGCCCGGAGCCGGTCGCCGAAGCCAAACCACGGAGCAATGCAGGTCTTTCCCGCCGGGTTTCCGGTGTGAACCATCCAGGCGTGTGCCCCATGACAAAGGAGTTGTTATGACCGAGGCTTTCTTGGTGGGCGGAGCCCGCACCCCGGTAGGACGTTACGGCGGGGCATTGAGCAGCGTGCGCCCGGACGATTTGGCCGCACTGGCTATCCGTGCCGCCGTGGAGCGAGCCGGAATCGACCCGGCAGACGTCGACGAGGTCATCTTCGGCAACGCCAATGGCGCCGGCGAGGAAAACCGCAACGTCGCACGCATGGCCTGGCTGCTTGCAGGCTTCGAGGACAGCGTTCCGGGCATCACCGTCAACCGCCTCTGCGCCTCGGGCATGAGCGCCATCACCATGGCCAGCCACATGATCAAGGCAGGTGCCGCCGACATCGTCGTCGCCGGTGGCGTGGAGTCCATGTCGCGCGCCCCGTGGGTGATGGAAAAGCCGGACAAGGCCTTCGCCAAGCCGGGAGCCACCTTCGACACCTCGATCGGCTGGCGTTTCCCGAACCCCGAATTCCTCTCCGGTGAGCTTTCCCGCGAGGGCAAGGCCACCTTCTCCATGCCGGAAACGGCCGAGGAAGTCGCCCGTGTTTACAACACCTCCCGCGAGGACTGCGACGCCTTCGCCGTGCGCTCGCACGAACGCGCCATCGCCGCCATCGAGGCCGGACGCTTCAAGGACGAAATCGTCCCGGTCACCGTCAAGTCCCGCAAGGGCGAAACCATTGTCGACACCGACGAGGGACCGCGCCCCGGCACCTCCTTCGAGGTGCTCTCCAAGCTGCGTCCGGTCGTCAAGGGCGGCACCGTGGTCACCGCGGGCAACGCCTCCACGCTCAACGACGGTGCCTCGGCGATCATCGTGGCCTCCGAAGCGGCCATCAAGAAATACGGGCTGACCCCGCGCGCCCGCATCATCGACGGCGCCTCCGCCGGCCTGGCCCCGGAAATCATGGGCATGGGCCCGGTTCCGGCCAGCCGCAAGGTCCTGGAACGCTCTGGTTACTCGGTCGATGACCTGGCCGCCGTGGAACTCAACGAGGCCTTCGCCTCGCAGTCGCTGGCTTCCATGCGCGAGCTCGGAATCGACCCGGAGATCGTGAACCGGGATGGCGGCGCCATCGCCCTGGGCCACCCGCTGGGCTCCTCGGGATCACGCATCGTCATCACCCTGCTCGGACGCCTGGAACGCGAGGCGAAGGCCGGCGGATCCAAGCTGGGCCTGGCCACCATGTGCGTGGGCGTCGGCCAGGGCGCGGCCCTGCTCATCGAGGGTGTCTAGGGGGATGGGGGAGACGCTGAACGCCTCCGCATTCCAGACCCTGAAGGTCTCCGAGTCCGCCGCCCGGCTGAACGTGCAGCTTGACCGCCCCCAGGTCAAGAATGCCATCGACCAGCTGATGGTCGACGAGCTGCACGCGGTCTGCGCCTACCTGGAGCGCACGCCGAAGACCATGGTGCTCTCCGGCACCCCCGCGGACCCGGAAACCGGTGCCAAGGGAGTCTTCGCCTCCGGTGCCGACATCGCCCAGTTGCGCGAGCGCCGCCGGGATGACGCGCTGGCCGGCATCAACTCCGGCATTTTCGACAGGATCGCCAAGCTGCCGATGCCCGTCATCGCGGCCCTCGATGGCTTCGCCCTGGGCGGCGGCGCCGAGCTGGCCTACGCGGCCGACTTCCGCATCGGCACCCCCGAATTGCGCATGGGCAACCCGGAAACCGGGCTGGGCATCATGGCCGCTGCGGGTGCCACCTGGCGCCTGAAGGAACTTGTGGGCGAACCGGTTGCCAAGGAGATCCTGTTGGCGGGCAAGGTGCTCAAGGGCGAGGAGGCCCTGCGCGTCGGGCTCATCACCGAGCTGGTCGAGGGACCCGACTTGATGGCAGCCGCCTCGGCCTTGGCCGACCGCATCGGCAACCAAGACGCCCTTGCCGTGCGCATCACCAAGTCCGTGTTCCACACCCCGCGCGAGGCACACCCCGTCATCGACACCCTTGCCCAGGGGATGCTCTTTGAATCCCAGGCAAAATTCGACCGCATGCAAGCCTTCTTGGACAGAAAGAAAAAGTAAATGAGCGAAACACCCAACACCCTTCCGGCCAAGATCGGCGTCCTCGGCGGCGGCCGCATGGGCGCGGGCATTGCCCACGCCTTCCTGGTCAAAGGCTGCGACGTGGTGGTTGTCGAGCGCGACGAGGATTCCGCCCAGGGCGCCTACGAGCGCGTTGCCGGCTCCGCGGCGAAGTCCATCGAACGCGGAGGGTTGGACGAAACCTATGAGCAGGTCACCGCACGCCTGAGCGTCTCGGTTGACTACGCGGCCTTCGCGGACCGCGAGCTGGTGGTCGAGGCGGTCCCGGAAATCTGGGACCTGAAGGTCTCCTCGCTCAAGAAGGTCGAGGAAAACCTCGCGCAGGACGCGATCCTGGCCTCGAACACCTCCTCGCTGTCCATGAGCGGCCTGGCCGCAGAGCTGCAGCGCCCGGAGAACTTCCTAGGCCTGCACTTCTTCAACCCGGTCCCGGCCTCCACGCTCATCGAGGTCGTCATTGCCAAGCAGAGCGCGCCGGAGCTCATCGAGAAGGCCCGCGGCTGGGTTGCGGCCCTGGGCAAGACCGCCGTCGTGGTCAACGACGCCCCGGGCTTCGCCTCCTCGCGCCTGGGCGTGGCCATCGCGCTGGAAGCCATGCGCATGGTCGAGGAGGGCGTGGCCAGCGCCGAGGACATCGACAACGCCATGGTGCTGGGTTACAAGCACCCCACCGGCCCGCTGAAGACCACCGACATTGTGGGCCTTGACGTGCGCCTGGGCATTGCCGAGTACCTGCACGAGACCCTGGGCGACCGCTTTGCCCCGCCGCAGATCCTGCGCGACCTGGTTGAGCAGGGCCACCTAGGCCGCAAGACCGGCAAGGGCTTCTACGACTGGGCCGCTTCCAAGTAGTCCGGCTGTAACCGAAGCCGGTGGTGCCGGGGCTTATTGATCCGTGGCACTACCGGCTTTCGTGTCTCCACATTGCCGGGACACAATGGGCAGCGGCGGAGTTCTTGGGTAGGTTGGAAACCGAGCCGTCCAGGCACACTGGCGGCCACCGTGGGAAGGAATACAACCATGTACGTCGTCACCAACCGCATTGATGTTCCGGCGGAACGGGCAGCAGCCTTCGAGGAACGATTCATCGGCAACATGCGCAACAACCTGCCCAAGGTTGCCGGCCTGTCCCGCGCCACGCTTGACCGCCCGGTGGATGAAAACACCCCGTACAAGGTCACCATGGAATTCGACTCCGAGTCGGACTTCGAAACCTGGCGCGACTCCGAAGCATTCCGCTCCGCGCATGGCCGGCCCGCGTCGGCGGCCCCCGGAAACGGCGGCCCGGCAACCGAGGCGCCGAAGGCCGAGGCACCCGGAACCGCGGATCCCCAGGCCGCTGCGCCGCGTGCTGCGACGGGTCCGGAGCACCACATCCGCATAGAAACGTTTGAGGGCGGCCGGGCGTAGGGGGGGAGCGGAAAAGCGCGATGGTGGAATCCATGGACCAGCCGCAGTGGGAAGGTGCAGTCAACGCCAGGGTCGTGCTGGGCAGCATTTACCGCATGGGCAGGCGCGAGTGGCTGACCGGTGCCGGATGGCAGCAGGCCCACGCCGACGGCGTGCGCACGGTCATTGACCTGCGCAACCCCGATGAGGTGCGCCGGCGCCCCACGGACCCCCAAGTGGACGAGGCGGCCACGGCCGGAATCACCATCGTGAACGCCCCCACCGAGGAACCGGGGCATCCGGAATTCACGCAGCTCGCGGTGCCGTACATGAACCATCCGCGGATGTATCCGCGAAACGTCGAGTTCTTCCCGGACCGCATCGCCGATGTGTTCCACCAGATTGCCGCGGCCCGCGGAAAGGTCGTGCTGCATTGCTCGGCCGGGCGCGACCGCACCGGGTTGATCGTCTCGATGTTGCTCAAGTTGGCCGGCCGGGCCGACCTGCTCGAATCCCAATACGAGGCCTCGCTCCGGGGGATCAACGACTGGCACAAGGTCAGTCCCGTGAAGCACCCGCACGAGTCCTACATCGAGGAACGGGACCTGGTGGGGCCGCTGAACGAGAGGTTGGAGGCGCTGGGCCAATTCGTTGATTCCCTGGGCGTCGAATCGTTCCTGCTCGAACACGGGCTGAGCACCGCCGAGCTCGAAACGATCAGGGAGAAGATGGCGTCCGGCCCGGCGGGCGGGGACACCGGGCCGCACCCCCGGATGGACCCTTGACAAGGATCGAGCCCCTGACGTTGCGCGGGCCCCTGGTAACGCTCGAACCCCTGCGCCACGGGCACCACGACGAGCTGCTCGATGCGGTTCGCGACGGCGAACCCTGGAAGCTTTGGTACACGGCGGTTCCGGAACCGCGGCAGATGCGCGCCGAGATCGATCGCCGGCTTCAATTGCAGGGGCAGGGAGCGATGCTGCCGTTCGTCGCCCGGCGCAATGCCGATTCCGTGGTGCTGGGCATGACCACCTACATGGACATCGACCCGACAATGCCCAGGCTCGAGATCGGGTCGACCTGGAACCGGGCCTCGGTGAGTGGGACCGGCACAAACGTCGACTCCAAGCTCCTGCTGCTAAGACATGCCTTCGAGGTCCTTGGCTGCCCCGCCGTCGAGTTCCGCACGCATTGGATGAACATGCCCTCCCGCGCCGCCATCGAGCGCCTGGGCGCAAAGCTGGACGGGGTGCTGCGCTCGCATCGACGCATGGCCGACGGGTCGTTGCGCGACACCTGTGTCTATTCGATCATCGCCTCCGAATGGCCCCAGGTCCGGGCGGGGCTTGAGCACCGGCTATCGAGGCACTTGGGATCCGCCGGGAAGCCCTCCCGGTAGTTCACCCGGTGCCCTGTTCCGAGGAAATCACCGTGAGGTCGTATTCCACGTTCGGACCGGTCCACACCTGAACGAAGGTGGAGGTGCCGTCCTCGGCACCCCCGCCGCCCTCGGCAATCCCACAGGGCTCCAGGTCATAGCGGACCACGGCGATGCCGCGCAGGTCGAAGGACTGCACGGTCAGCGGCGAGGGGCTCTCGCAATGCACCAGCAGCCACAGCAGCGCGCCGGATCGTTGGTGCGGCAGCACGATCCTGGCATCGCCCTTGCCGTGGAAATGCATCAGGACCTTTTCGCTGCCCGGCCGGGCGCCGGGCAGCGGGCTTTTGCCCTGTTCAAGGAGGTCGGCATGGGTTGGCGGCCTTGGGCCGGATTCCTCCCCGCGCGGCGCGGGATCGATGCGGAAGACCTTGACCTCGGGTATCAGGGAAGGTCCGGAATCCGGTGCGGTTGCCGTGGGTGCGGGCAGGGGTTCGTCCACCAGCGGGGTGCAGCCGGCAAGCAGGAACATCAGGCAAAGCCCGGCAGGCAACGCGGCACGTGGATGCAGCATGCCTTGAGGATACCGCGGGCGCCGGGGACAGCATAGGTGTGTTTGCCCCGGGCGCCCCGCGGTCAGCTAGGCGCCGCGCCCGGCCAACGGGTTGGCCAGGGTGCCGGCGTAGATCAGCCCGCCGGACTGGTCGGTGAGGTCCAGCATCTGCGCGTTGTTGCGCAACTGCAGCCGGTTCAGGCAGGAGAGCTCGAACGATTCGGCAAAGAGCTCCAGGGCGTCGAACGCTTCGGCCGTTTCCGGGTGGCGTTCCCGGTAGGCCAGCAGCCGCTGCGCCGCGGTGGCCCAGAACGCGCCCTCGGTGCAAACCCCTTCGCGGGCCAGCGCCGGGGCAAGGAAGCGCAGGAAGCAGTCGACGATGTCGGTGAAGACCACCAGTCTGCGCTCGGACTCGGGGACGGTCGCGCGGATCCGCTCGACCTCCGGCGGCAGCGGTTGCCTGTCCCCGAGGATGGCGATCTCCTCGGCCAGGTCCTTGTGCAGCACGCGGACGGGCACGGAGTCCTGAAGCACCAGGATGACGTTTTCCCCGTGCGGCATGAACGCCAGGTCGTAGCGGCACAGGCAATGCACCAGCGGGATGAGGTAGGCGTCGAAGTAGCGGGCGAGCCAGTCGGTGGCTTCGAGTCCCGAGCGGCGGACGTGGGCCGCAGCCAGCGACGCGCCGGCGGAATCCAGGTGCAGCAGCGAAGCCATGGTGGCCAGCTGCTGGCCGGGCTCGATGAGTCCGGCGGGCGATTCGCGCCAGAGGGCGGCAAGCATCTTTCGCTGCGGTGTATCCTTCCCTGCCGCCTCGAAGAGCGGGTTGGAATAGCCGACGGCGGCGATCTCGCGCAGCAGCCCTACGTTGCCGTGGCGCAGCTCCTCGTCGTTTTCGAAGAGCGAGGTGAGCCAGGCGTTGATGGCCGGGGTCGCCTCCATGTAGGCCGCCGAGAGCCCGCGCATGAAGCCCATGTTCAGCACCGACAGCGCTGTCTTCACGTAGTGGCGTGCCGGTGCACTGCGGTTGAAGAAGGTGCGGATCGACTGCTGCGGCTGGTAGAGGTCATCCCCGGCACCCAGGTGCACCAGGTGCCCGCTGGCGACGTCGGCGGCGAAGCTGATCGCGAGCTTGTGTTCCCACTGCCAGGGGTGGATCGGCAACAACAGGAAGTCGGCCGGATCCAGCCCGCTGCCGGCACAGGACTCGGCGATCCGCGCCCGGAAGCGGGCCAGCTGCCGCGCCCCGAGCTCGGAGAGCAGCAGGGACTCGGCGTCCAGTCCCGGCAGGGAGCTGTAGCTGGCGCGGGAAGTGTGCGCGGCCAGCCACTGCAGCGCGAGCGCGCCCCCGGTCTCCGGGGCGTAGGACAGGAAGTCGTTGGCCCCCAGGCCCAGGCGGCCGTTGTTGGCCACGAAGCAGGGGTGCCCCTCGGTCATCGCCGCCTCGGTCCGCTGGAAGTCGCCCACCGCGTCCCCGGTCCCGGCGGCCAGCTCGGCGGCGCTGGCGGTGGAGTGCAGCTGCTTGTAGCAGTGCGAAGCCAGCGTGCTGCCGATCTCCTCGAGGTACACCGGAAGCTGCGCCGCGGACAGGCCCAGGGTGTCGCTAAAGGCCAGCACAAAGCCGGCGGCGTCGGGGGCGGAGGGTTCCCCGTTGATGGACACGTGCAGCGAGTCGGGGTCGATCACCCAGTGCTCGAGCCCGTGCACCGTGGCGGTGAAGCCGTACTCGTGGTTGCCGGCGGCCACCGTCCAGCCTGCGTCCCCGGGCACCGGTTCGAGCAGTCTTTCGTGGGTGAACTCGGCGATGGCCTTGGCCAGCAGGTGCCGGTTTGCCGTCTCCCAGCGTCCGGGGGACAGGTGCGCCGCTGCGGTGGAGGGCCGCCCGGTGGCTGCGGCAAAGTCGGCCCGCGTGCAGTGGGACAGCAGGGCGGTCTTGGCCGGGGCCCCGGCACCGGCGGGCAGCTGGATCCGGGCTGCCGGACGGAAGCCGAGCCGGGAGTTCAGCGAGTGGACGGCGGTGTTCGCGGCGTCGGGCTCCACCACCACGCGCAGCACCGCGGGGTCGGCGAAGAGGTGGGCGAGCGCCGCCTCCATGGCAGCGGCGCTGAAGCCCGGCAGCGACCTGCCGTCGCCGGGTCCGGCGAGCAGCAGGTGCATGCCCGCATCCCCGTGCCGGTGCGCGTAGCGGCCGGCGAGCACCGAGTGCTCCGGGGCGTAGTGCTCCAGCAGGAACACCGGTTCGAGTGCCGCTGACAGGTCCCCGGCGGGCAGCAGGCCCAGCAGCACGTGGTGGTGGGGATCGGCGTCGAGTTCCCGGTAGGCGCTGCCGACCTCCTGGACGGTGGAGCCGAGCATGCCCCAGTAGCCGGCGCGTTCGGTGTTGACCCAGCCGTGCAGCAGCTCGGCGTCGGCGGCGGGGTCGAAGCGGCGGAAGCTGAATTCGGTGGCCTCCGGTGCGGTGCGGCGGGCCGCGGGCAGGACAATGGCCGGGGTGGACATCATGCGTGGGCTCCTTCGAGTGTGGGGGTGAGGGGTGCCGGGGAACCGGGGGCGGGGCTGCCGAAGGACTGGAAGCCGATGCGTTTTTCGACGGCGTAGTGCTCGTGGCCCAGGATCCGGTTGATGATCACGGAGTTGCGGTAGGCGCCCATGCCCAGGTCCGGGGCGGTGAAGCCGTGGGTATGCAGTTCGGCGTTTTGCACCAACACGTCGGCATCGTCGCTGACGGCGTACCCGCGGTCCACGTCGAGCCGTCCGTCGGGCAGCCGGTTGATGCGTGCCCCGAGGTCGGCCAGGAACGCCGGCTCGCGGTAGGCGTAGCCGGTGGCCAGCACCAGGGTGTCCGCAACGGTGTCGAAGCCGCCGGCATCGTCCTGGTTGCGCAGGTGCAAGTGCAGGGCACCGTCCCGGTGCCCAAGGCCTTCGAGCGAGGTCGCCGCGCGCAGGGTGACAGGGGTGTGGCCGGAGACCTGGCGACGGTAGAGCATTTCGTGGATCTCATCGATCAAATCCGCGTTGATGCCCTTGTAGAGGCCCTTCTGGCGGGCAGAGAGCGCATCGCGGGTGCCTTGTGGCAGCCCATGGAAGTGGTCGATGTACTCGGGCGAGGTCATCTCCAGGGTCAGCTTGGTGTATTCGAGCGGGAAGAAGCGCGGGGAGCGGGTCACCCATTCAAGGTGCTGGTCCGGGCGCAGCGAACCGAGCAGGTCGGCGAAGACCTCCGCGGCGCTTTGTCCGCTGCCCACCACCGCGATGCGGGATCCGGAGGCGATGGCCTCGCGGGCGGAGCGGTAGCCGCTGGTGTGCACCGCGGCCCCGGAGGCCAGCACGCATTCGGGCACGGATGCGGGCACGTAGGGGACGGTCCCGGTGCCGAGAACCAGGCGCCGGGTGCGCACGGTGTGCACCCCCTCGGCGGTGTGCACGTCGAGTTCGTACACGCCGTTCGCGTGGCGGGCGGCGGCGACGTGGGCGCCGAAACGCACCGAGGGCAGGCGAGCGGCCGCCCAGCGCAGGTAGTTGTTGTACTCCTCGCGCAGCGGGTAGAAGTTCTCGCGGATGTAGAACGGGTAGAGGCGTCCGGTGTCCTTGAGGTGGTTCAGGAAGGAGAGCGGGTGGGAGGGGTCGGCCATGGTGACCAGGTCGGCCATGAAGGGCACCTGCAGGTGGGTGCCCTCGAGCATCATGCCCGGGTGCCAGGCGAACTCCTCGGAGCTCTCGAGCACCAACACGTCGAGTCCGGGCACGGGGTCGGCCAGCGCGGCGAAGCCGAGGTTGAAGGGCCCGGCGCCGATGCCGACGGCGTCGTAAATGCGGGTGGTGTCGAAGAGTTCGTTACTCATGCCTGCACCTGGCCCAAGGCGCGCTCGCCGGAGATCCGGCGGCCGTGGGCGACGATGGCCTCCAGGATGGCGGCGACGTCTCCGATGCCGGTCTGCGGGTTCAGCAGCGTGAGCTTGAGGTGGCGGACCCCTTCGATGGTGGTGGCAGCGACCATGGCCTCCCCGGATTCGTAGAGCGCCCTGCGGATTTCGTTGGCCAGCGGTTCGAGGTCCCCGTCGGGCACGGGAAGGGCAGGAACATAGCGGAAGACGACGGTGCTGAGCTGGACCTCTGCGGCGAGCTCGAGTTCGGGGTGCTCCTTCACCAGGGTGCCGGCCGCTGCGGCCAGGTCCATCACGGTGTCGAACATCGTCCCGAGGGCCTCGGCGCCGATCGCGCGCAGGGTGACCCAGAGCTTCAGCGCGTCGAAGCGCCTCGTGGTGGCCAGGGACTTGTCGACCTGGTTGGGTGCGCGCCCGGCCTCGGCGGCAGGGTTCAGGTACTCGGCGTGGTGCGATACCAGGGCGAGCCTGGCACGGTCGCGGACGAGGATCGCGCTGGAGCCGATGGGCTGGAAGAAGGACTTGTGGAAATCCACTGTCACCGAGTCGGCGGCCTCGATTCCGGCGAGCAGTCCGCGGTGGCGCGGGGATCCGAGCAACCCGCAGCCGTAGGCGGCATCTACGTGGAACCAGGCCCCGTATTCGGCGGCCAGGTCCCCAATGCCCTGCAGCGGGTCGATGGCCCCGAAATCGGTGGTGCCCGCGGTGGCCACGATGGCCAGCGCATGCAACCCTGCTGCGCGGTCGGCGGCCAGGGCGGCCTGAAGCGCCACGGCATCCATCCGGTGGCGGCCATCGACGGGAACTGCAACAACTGCCTCGGCGCCCAGCCCCAACAGGGACGCGGAGGTGGAGATGCTGAAGTGGCTGTCCGCAGAGGCGTAGATGCGCAGCCCGGCAAGGCGTTCGGGCAGGCTTCCGGGTTTGCCGGCAACCGCCGTGTTGCGGGCCAGCAGCATCGCCTGCAGGTTCGAGGCGGTGCCGCCGCTGGTGAAGACCCCGTCGGCGTCCGGGCCGAGCCCGGCAAGATCCGCGGCCCAATCGATGAGCCGCTGTTCAATGAGCGTGGCGCCGGCGCTTTGGTCCCAGGTGTCCATCGAGGTGTTCACCGTGGTGACCAGGGCCTCGGCGGCGATGGCGGGCAGCGCCACGGGGCAATTCAGGTGCGCGGCGTAGCGCGGGTGGTGGAAATAGACCGCGTCGCGCAGGTACAGCTCGGTGGCTTCCTCCAGTGCGGCGGCGGTGTTGCCCAGCGGGGTGCGCAGGTCCACCGCGTCGAGCCGGGCGCGCAGCGCGGCCGGGCCGGGGCCGGTGGTCGGCCCCGCGGCGGCGGCGATGGATCGGGCCGCGAGCCTTGCGGCGGCGCCGAATTCCTCGGCCATGCGTTCGGCTGTGTCAGTGCCGAGCAGATGGTCGGCGGCGGTGCCCGCAAGGGATCGCATGGGGGTGGACAGGGTTTGCGCCAGGGGACGTTGGGGCGTCATGGGGCTCCTTTGATATCGGGGGAATGCCACGAGATGGCAAGCAAAGGTTATGCTTGCCTAACTCGTACCGAGATATTAAAGGCATGGGCGAGGGCTCTAATACAAGTTAAGTTCAATAAACAACCAATAAAGACCTAGTCGGACGGACAATAGTGCCCGTCCCACCAAGTCGTACCCGCAATGGACCGCGGGGAAGGTTTGGGTGCGCGTCACACTTCGCAAAGTCGGTCTTGTGCCGGTAGCCGTTCTGGCCCTGGCCGGGCATGGAGTGTGTGTACGCGGGCGGATTTCCCGGACGCGGGACGGTCCGTTCGTCCCAAGCCGCGAACCTCAGCTCCCGGCCGGTGAATCCTGCTCCGACGACGTGAGTTCGGCACCGGGGCACGCCTGAGATGACAATATGGGGATGCGGGGGATCGCGCGCGTTCTCCTACGCCGACTGAGAATTCACTTGTGCCTGCGGACCAGTGGGTCGTTGACTCGAAGAATGACTAATATTTTGCTGCTGGGTGGCACTGGTTGGCTGGGAAAAACGCTCAGTGGTCTCGCCTTGGACAGGGGTCACCAAGTCACGGCGCTCGCACGCGGGACCGACCCCTTTGTCGAGGGTGTCGACGCGGTCTTTTCCGACCGCGCCATGTCCGAAGCCTATGCCCGGGTGGAGCACCACGACTGGGATCTGGTGGTTGAGCTGACTTCTTCGCCGCGGTTTGCGCGCGCTGCAATCAAGCGGCTTGGCGGCAAGGCACGCAACTGGGTTTTCGTTTCCTCGTGCTCGGTGTACGCCGAGCAATCCGAGGCCGGTGCCGACGAGAGTGCCGATGTTCTCAAGCCCCTCGATGCCGACGACGAGGAAGCCGAATCGGATTATGGCCGGGCCAAGTCTGCGTGCGAGAGCTTGAGCCTGCAAACCCGCGCAGGCCGGACGCTCGTGGTCCGTCCGGGCTTGATCGGCGGTCCGGGAGACCCGAGCGGCCGCAGCAGCTATTGGCCGCTGCGTTTTGCCGAGTCGCGGGATCCCGTGCTGGTCCCGGCCGACCCGGACGGGCTGCAATGGGTGCAGGTCATCGACGTGCGCGACCTGGCGGCATTCATTCTTGACGCCGGATTGGCCGGGCACCATGGATACGTCAATGCCGTGGGAGCACAATACCAGCTGGTCCAGGTCCTGCAGCTGGCCCGGGACGCCGCCGCGTCCGCCGGCGCAGCCGGGACAACCAAGGACGGGCACACGCTCCACGGATACGACCTGGCACGGATGGCCACGGATCGGGTGAATCCCTGGGCAGGTCCCAAGTCGTTGCCGTTGGTGCTGCCGCCGGGAACCGAACACGAGGGCTTTGCGCGACGATCGGACGCCCGTGCACTGGCCATGGGCCTTCACCGACGCAGCCTGCGCGAGAGCTTTGAGGACATTGTACGCGCGGACGATGGCGGTGGGATCCGATCGCTGCGCTTGGGCCTGAGCGCGGAGGAAGAGTCGGCGCTCATCGCCGGCCGATGACCCCCGGGGCGCACACTTGATCGCCAGCAGGGCATTTGACAGCCGGCGATGCCGGGCCGCACGATTGAAGTGTCCCATTGTCGACGTCAGGACCACGACGTGTTGCCAGTTCTCGCCTTCGCCTAAACGCGCCAAGGAAACGCCATAACCTCCACTGCCCAACGGGGAAGTCTGAGGAAATGGTGAAGTTTCGGCGCTTCCTTCGTCGAATCGAGAACCACCATGCAGCACCCAACCCCCATCGTCATTGACCGCCTCGGCTTTTCCTGGCCAAATGGCGGAACAGTTTTCGACGATGTCTCAACGACATTCATGCGAGGGACCACGGGCCTGATCGGACCCAACGGCTCAGGCAAGTCCACGCTGCTGCGGCTGATCGCCGGGGAGCTCGAACCCACCCGCGGCACCATCCACACGGACGCACGGTTGTCCTACCTTGCGCAGGACATTGTGCTGGACACCAAGCGCAGTGTCGCAAGCCTGATGGGCATCACCGACACCCTGGCTGCGCTGCACCGCATCCTGGACAACACCAGCGAAGACCTGGCCCGGGACATGGACCTGGTCGGCAACGACTGGGATCTTGAGGAACGGTCCGCGGCCCTGCTGGACGGCTACCTGAACTCAGCGGTCACCCCCGAATTCCTGCAACGCACCGTAGGCAACCTCTCCGGCGGGGAAACCATGGCAGTTGCGCTTGCCGGCATCGAAATCCGCGGTGGCGGAATCACCTTGCTCGACGAGCCGACCAACAACCTTGACCGGGCCGCCCGCCACCGGCTCTACGACATGGTGGGTCAATTCGCCGGGACCATGCTGGTTTCCACCCACGACAAGACCCTGTTGAAGATGCTCGATTCCCTGGCGGAGCTGCGTCCGGTCAACGTGCGTGCCCTGCGTGCCGAGAAAATAGATCTCGTGCGCTTCGGGGACTGGGATTCCAGGGAAGAGTCGCTGGGTCACGAACGTGACAGCGCGGAACGGTTGCTCGCCGATGCCCGACGCAAGCTCGCGGTTGAGAAACAGCAGAGCCGCGAGGCGGAGACCAAGATTGCCCGGCGGTCCAAACAAGGGCAAAAGGCTGCGGAGTCCATGCCAAAGATCCTGGCCAACGCCCTGCGCAACAAGGCCGAGGTCTCGGCGGCAAAGAACCGAGGCATCATGAAGTCGCACGAGGCCGACGCGCGCGCGGAATTCGAAGATGCCCGCAACAGGCTGCCGGTGGAATTGAGGATCGGAATCGATTTGCCCCGGACCCGCGTCCCCGCCGGACGCAGCGTATTCGAATCACCGGTTGCCGAAATCTCCCGAGGTATCGTGCTCGAACACGGCGAGCCCCTGACCGGAGACTCGGTACTTGGAATCTGGGGCCCGGAACGCATTGCCCTTTTCGGAGGCAACGGGGTAGGGAAGACCACGTTGATGGACGCGTTGGCGATGCGATCGAGGGTGCCGGTCGGATTCCTGCGCCAGAGGCTTTCAGCCGCCGAAGAGCAGGATTGGGCAGGGCTCAGGAACGGAATGAGCATGCTGGAGAACCTCCGGCTTGCGGCTCCGGGCGTGGAACCGGGGATCCTGCGGGAACAACTGGCGGCGTTTCATTTCCGCGGCAGCAGGGTCGATGAGCCGGTGTCCCAGTTGTCGGGCGGCGAGAGGTTTCGAGTCGCGCTGGCGATGATCTTACTGGCCAATCCCGCGCCGCAATTGCTGCTGCTCGACGAGCCAACGAACAACCTGGACATGGTCACCGTTGAGCAGCTGCTGTCGGCCCTGGAGTCATACGGCGGCGCCATGGTTGTGGCCAGCCACGACGAGGATTTCCTCGCCGCGCTGGCCACGGACCGTGAGTGGGAAATGCGGCGCGGTGCTATGTCGCCGGGCGCATGACCTTTCTGGTGCTTGGCACATGCGCAGGAGCATGGGCGACAGCGCGGGCTCCGAGCTCCGCCAGCGCGATGATGGCAAAGGCGTTGATTCCGTGAAGCAATCCAACCAGGGGAGCGCCGAATGCGACGAAGGCCAGCGTGATCTGGACGGCCACGGCCAAGAGGAGCCACAATGCCCATTTCAGGCCGGCATGGGCCAGCAACGCGATGACCAACAGCGCCAGCACGAGAACCGGGGCTGCGTACATCCCGATCATGCCGTGCATTATTCCGGCCAGTGGCGGGCCTTCGGGAACATCTCCGGCAGTCAGCATGTTGATGACGTCAAATGTTCCCCAGGCGATGAGGGCCGCCTGAAGCACTACGGCGGCGGCAATGATGTGAGCAACAACCTTGTATGCGGTTCTCAAGGTGAATGTCCTTTCTGGAAATTGCTCAAGGTAATTCAGTAAGAAGGCCAGTAGTGGCCACGTGGCCACGCTTTCACCAGGTAGGTGCGAGAATGATCGTTACGTTCGTGCGGCCCAAGCAGTTTGTGGGCCAACCATAGCCCGCATGTCGGGCGGAAACCAGCACAGTCGACGTACCAATTGGACTCAACGGTCCTTGGTCCGAGAACGCGAGCGACACCCGGGAACTACCAAGCCTCTGCGATCACCTCGGCCAGGAGTTCGTCGCCGTCAACATCCAGACCCCGCGACCGGAACCATGCGCTGATGTTCTGGCAGTCCCGTAGAAGGAACCCGACGCCGCCTTCGTTCCCGGCGAGGTCGACAAATTGCGGCAGGTCGATGACCACGAGCCTCTCGCCGGCAGCAAGGACGTTGTAGGGAGAGAGGTCGCCGTGGGCAAACCCCAGCTGGGCAAAAACCTTCATGGCCCCAACTATTTGCTCCCAGTAATAGCCCAGCCGTTCTTTGTCTGGATGCACATGCTGCAGCCGCGGTGCTGCCGCGCCTTGGGATTCCGGATCTGCGATGAACTCCATGAGGATCTCTGTGCCCATGATTTGCACCGGATAGGGGACCGGAGCGCCGGCCTCAAAGCACATACGAAGGTATTGCCACTCTGAATTTGCCCACCGCGAAGCCTCCACGAGACGCCCATAGGTGCTGCCGTTTTTCAGGGCACGGGCATCGCGTGAACGCTTGACGCTGCGGCCCTGGGTGTAGGTCGAGGACCGGTTGAAGGTTCGCTGATCCGGTGATCTATAGCGTTTGGCAGCCAACAAGGATCGTTGGTCGGCGGTGGCCCGTTCGATCAGGAAGACATCTGCTTCCTTGCCGGTCTTGAGGACGCCGAGTTCAGTGTCGATGGCACCGGCATCCTCTATGACGAACTCGGGGTAGGGCAGGGGGCCGCGCATCAATTTCTCGGTTGCCGGCCAGGTTGACCAACGTTGGGCTTCGGTGAGTTGGTCGTCGAGGTAGTTCCAGTCCACCTCGCGATCTGCGGGCCTGGTCTTGCCGGGGGAGAGGCGTGGTTCAAAGGTGTCTGGAAAGCTGTTTTCTACGTAATTCTTCATCGCTGGAGTAACTCCTGTGGGAAGGAAGTATCTGTTCCGGGGTGATCGTCGGGACACTCATCGGATTCCTCCTTCGGTAGTTACTGGCGTTGGTTCACCAAGCACACCATAGTCATTGGCGGTTGTCAATCACTTCCAATTGGCGCACGTTTGGCGGGTGGGAGGATCGACCGCCATGGCGATAAGCGCTTGGTGCTTGCGGGATGCCGGAAAGGTCACCAAGGTAGGGCGCGAATTGACCGCTGTCACTGAAGCGGTCGCGCGGGGACCGCCGGGCGTGCTCCTCTTGCGGTCACGGGTGACCTATCCGCGGGGGTGCGGCTCCGGTTCCGGATCGCACGGTTCAATGTCGGACGCGGCGAGACATCCGGTTGTTCACCGCGCAGGCGGCAGCCTCGAGGCAGGAGATTGCTTGTCAGTAGGGACATTGCACCCTATGCTCCGATCATGGCCTGGATATCGCGACGATCGACTCGTGCTTTTGCCGGCGCCGGAGCGGCACTGGTGCTGGGCGGAGCGGCGCTGTGGAGTGTCAGTTCGGCAACCGCCCGCTCGGGGCTCGAGGTGCTCGTGGGCTCCGCTCCCTTCGAATGCGTGGATCCGGAAGCCGTCACCACGAACGACTTGCAGCTGGGCAGTGACGACGGTGTGGCCGTGACCCTCCCCGCGCTGAACGTCACGAGAAACCTGGACTGCAGGTTCACTTTCATCGTGCACAACACCAGCAACGTCGACGTCAAGGTGAAGTCCTTGGACATCCAGCTCGCCGGCCCCGGCAACGGAACCGGAGTCCAGATCGGAACGCTCGAGTTCAACGGCAACACGTTTCGAGCGCTGGACAATCAGGAGGCCGACGCCCGCTTCGAGATCAACGATTCGCTGCCCGCCGGTGAAGCCGCGCGCGTCACCGCGATGGTTGGTTCCGTGCCCGGCTGTCTGGGCGCCGGGGGCAGCCAGAGCATGGTCAACAGCCCGAGCCTCAGGATCTCCGCACTCGGGCTCGGCGGGGACGTTTCGCCCCGTGGCCCGGTCTACTCGCTGATGGGAACCGCGGATTCAAGCTGCGAGAACTAACGCGGGTACGCGGGCTTACTTCCTGATGTCGATGATCAGGTTGGTGATTCGCAGGGTGCAGAGGCGCTCGCCGGCTTCGTTCTCGATCACAACCTGGTGGCTGGCCACGCGGCGGCCCAGGCTGATCGGGGTCGCTGTGATCGTGATCAAGCCGCTGCGGGCCCCCTTGTGGTGCGTCGCCGAAACGTCCACGCCCACTGCGGACTTGCCCATGGTTGAGGCGTGCTTGACGGCTGCCCACGAACCCACCGCCTCGCCCACGGCCAGGGACGCCCCTCCGTGTAGCAGGCCGAATGATTGGCGGTTTCCCTCCACCGGCATGGTTGCCACGACTTTCTCGACCGACTCCTCGAGGATCTTGATGCCCATCTTGATATCCAGCTCGCCGAGGGCAATCTGCCACACTCCGCCAATCGACGTTTCGGGGGTGGGGGCGGTCGGGCGCTCTGCGCTCATGGATGTCAATCTCCTGTTTTGCGGGCTTGTTTGGCGCCCGGGACTCGTGGTGCTCTTCCCCATACTGTACTGTGGTTGCTAATACTGACCGATCGTTCAGGAAGGACCTTGTCGATGACGACTACTCCCATGGCTCCACTCGTTCCGAGCTTCATTCAAAACTCTTGGTGGACCCCGTCCGAGCCGGTTGGGGGTACCCCCGTGTTGGATGCCAACACCGGAGCGCCCCTGGCCACGGTCAACAGCGACGGGATGGATCTGGCCAAGGTCGTTGAGTATGGACGCACCGTCGGCCAGGCCGAACTGGGCAAGCTCACCTTGCATGAGCGCGCCCTCAAGCTCAAGGAACTTGCCACATTCCTCAATGACCGCCGCGAAGTGCTTTACGAAATCTCCTACCAAACCGGTGCGACCAAGATCGACTCGATGGTGGACATCGACGGCGGCATCGGTGTGCTGTTCACCTTCTCCTCCAAGGGCCGGCGCGAATTGCCGAACTCCAATGTCATCACCGACGGGACCATGGAGGTCCTTTCGCGCGACGGTTCCTTCGCCGGCGAACACATCTACACCCGCATTCCCGGTGTTGCAGCACAGATCAATGCCTTCAACTTCCCGGTTTGGGGAATGCTGGAGAAGTTCGCGCCCGCCTTCATCGCCGGTGTGCCGACCATTGCCAAGCCCGCCACCCCCACCGGCTACGTAGCCGAGGCCATGGTGCGCCTGATGGTCGAATCCGGCATCCTGCCCGAGGGATCCATCCAGCTGATCTCCGGCTCGGCCCGCACGCTGTTGGACGTGCTGGACTACCGCGACATGCTGTCCTTCACCGGATCGGCCTCCACTGCATTCTCGCTGAAATCCCACAAGAACGTCATCGAGGGCGGCGTGCGATTCACCGCTGAAACCGACTCCCTCAACGCCGCCATTCTCGGTCCCGACGCAGTGGTCGGCACCCCGGAATTCGACGCCTTCGTCAAGGCAGTCACCACGGAGATGACCTCCAAGGCGGGCCAGAAGTGCACCGCCATCCGGCGCAACATCGTGCCCGCCGCCCTCGTTGCCGACGTGGTCAAGGCCGTGGGCGAGCGCATCGATGAGCGTGTGGTCATCGGCGACCCGCGCGCCGAGGGCGTCACCATGGGGGCCCTCGCATCCCTGGAGCAGTTGCGCGACGTGCGCGCCGCCGTCGAGGACATGATTGCCGCCGGCGGCGAAATCGCCTACGGAACCCTGGATGCACCGGTGGTTCGCACCACCGAGGGCGAAGAGAGAACCGTCGATGCCGGGGCCTTCATGTCCCCGCTGTTGCTCACCTGGGACGACGTGGAGAACGAGTCGGTGCACAGCCGCGAGGCCTTTGGCCCGGTGTCCTCGGTGATCGGCTACTCTGACCTGGACGACGCCGTACGCCTCGCCGCAAAGGGCTCCGGGTCCCTGGTGGCCACCGTATGCACCAATGACCCCGACACCGCGCGCGTCCTCACCACCGGCATCGCCTCGCACCACGGCCGTGTCCACATGCTCAACCGAGAGACAGCGCGCAGCTCCACCGGCCACGGATCCCCGGTTCCGCACTTGGTGCACGGTGGTCCCGGCCGTGCCGGCGGTGGCGAAGAACTCGGTGGCATCCGTTCGGTCATGCACCACATGCAGCGCACAGCCATCCAAGGCTCGCCGAACATGCTCACGGCAGTCACCGGCATATGGCACACGGGAGCCGACCGAGTCATTGCCGGCGACGCCGAGTTCGGCGCCGTCGAGGGGGCGATCCACCCGTTCCGCAAGTCGCTGGCCGAGCTGAAAATCGGCGATGCCTTTGCCTCGCCGCTGCGCAAGGTCAGCCTGGAGGAAATCACCGCCTTTGCCAACGAAACAGGGGACACCTTCTACGCACACACCGACCGTGCCGCGGCCGAGGCCAACCCGTTCTTCCCCGGCATCGTGGCCCACGGCTACCTTCTGGTCTCCTGGGCCGCGGGACTCTTCGTCCAGCCCGCACCGGGACCGGTCCTGGCCAACTACGGCCTGGAGAACCTGCGCTTCATCACGCCGGTGCCGGACGGGGACTCGATCCGGGTCACGCTGACCGCCAAGAAGATCACCCCGCGCGTCACCGACGAATACGGGGAAGTCGCCTGGGACGCTGTCATCAACAACCAGGATGGCGAGATCGTTGCCACCTATGACGTGCTGACCCTGGTGGAGAAGGAAAACGCCACCTACGCCAACTGGGCCTAGTACTCCTTGGCACTCACCTCAACGCGAACAAGCACCGATGGCCGACCGCCCAACTCCCCGTTCAAGGAGTCGGGCGGTCGGCCATCGGTTTCTGCGCCACCGGCAAAGGGACGCGCCCGTGGCGACCTTCCCGTGGCCCGCGTGGCACCGGATGTGAGAAGGTAGCGGGCAAAGGGAATTAGGCCAGCGCTGCCCCCGGCCGGCGCGACTTGCCGTGACGATGAGGAACGAGGGCTCGATGAATTCACCGGTGCTTCAGGATGCCGACGCATGGACCGAACGGGAGCAACTGGACTTCTTCGAATCGGCTGAACTGACGGACATCCTGGCCGATGTCGTCCGTCCGATGGGACTTGAGCATGCCAAGGTTTCCTTGGCGGAGTTGCACCATCGGCCCGGTGCCGGGGTCTCGGGAGTCTTTGAGGCCAGCAACGGATCGACGACCCTATACCTTGGCGCCACCGCGGAAAAACTGGAGAAGGTCCCGGAAGGTGCCGTGCGGCTGGACAGTGGCCAGGGCACCGTCGTCGTATGGCTGCATCCTGCAGATCCGCTGCTGCCCGGATTGCCGCTGGCGACCACTCCGGCATTGGTCGAGGAAAAGTGGGGTGGCGGCCGCGTGCTGGAGGAGCTGCGCACCTTGGCCTACCGCCCGCTGCGTCGGGCGGTTTTACTGGCCCGTTTTGGAGACGGCAACCAACTGTTCCTCAAGGTCCTGAGGAAGGATGCGCAACTTCTGCATGACAAGCACCTTGCCCTACTGCAGGCAGGCGTCCCGGCCCCCACGCCAGTAGGTCCGCCGATGGATGGTGTGCTGGCATTTCACCGGGCAAGGGGAGTGCCGCTGGCCGAAGACCTCATGCATGCCCCGGACCTGCCCCTGGATCCGAAACAGATCATCGGGCTTCTTGACTCGCTGCCTCAGGCCCTGATGGAGTTTCCCGCCAGGCCGGCCTGGTCGGACCGCCTGGGCTGGTACGGGCATGCGGCCCAGACCGCCGTGCCGGACCAAGCCGAAAACATCGCAGCCCTGATCCAGCGACTTGCCCACATCCTGGAGAACTCCCGCCGCGGCGAGCTGGTACCTAGCCATGGGGATTTCTACGAGGCCAACATCTTCGTCACCGACGGGACCATCACCGGGTTGTTGGATATTGATTCGGCCGGCCCCGGATATCTCGTCGACGACCTTGCCTGTTTTATCGGACACCTTGCGGTCTTGCCGGGTCTTGACGTGCGGTACGCACGGGTCGGGGACTATCTCGAACGGTATGCCAAGGCCTTCGAAGCGGAATTGGGCAACCGCGGGGTGTCTGCCAGCGGGCTCTATGCCCGGGCGGCTTGCGTGGTCCTTTCACTCGTGGCCGGCGCGCGGGATGAATCCAACCCCGACTGGCGTTCCGCGGCGATGGACCGATTGCGTCGGGTGGAAGAACTTGCAGGCCTAGCCCAGAGTGCCATGAGAACCGAACCAACCGGATAGTCGCTGGGCCAAAATGATGAACCTTTGGCTGGTTGCGTGGAATCCTCGTAGGGGTCTGATGCCAAGATGAGAACATTCTCATTCTTTTCTCCTCTACGGCTCACATTCAAAGGTCATGCTGGAATCAAGCAACCAGCTGAACAATGAACGGAAGGTTCGGAACCATGAAGAAGACACGTACATTTTGGTCAATCACCGGAGCTCTTGGCGTAGTTGCCCTTGGAGCCGGTGTCGCGGTAGCCCAGCCTGCCGTCGCCGTCAACGAATCGGTCGTGGTGCAGGAGCGCGCATCGCAACAGACTTCCTCCTCGGTAGAGCGGGTCGCAGCTGCGGCCGAAGTCTCCGCGCAAACTGCCGCATCTGCACAGTCGGCAGCGTCGCCGGTTTCGGCACAAACACCGGCTTCCCCGGTTACGGCACAGTCCCCGGTTTCTCCGGTGTCGCCGGTTACGGCCCAGTCGCCGGTTTCTCCGGTTTCCCCGGTCACGGCCCAGTCCCCGGTTTCTCCGGTATCGCCGGTTACGGCCCAGTCCCCGGTCTCACCTTTGTCTCCGCAGACCGCACCTTCGGCGGCCAGCGCCAGCTAACCGACGCGGACCCAGCGGATGCGGCGGGTACCGGTTTCTGAACCGGTACCCGCCGCAGGTGCGTCACCGGACCGGCAGCATCGGCAGGTTCCACGTCCAGCTCCGGGCCAGACATGTGCCGTACGTGGAACCGCCATGGCATGCTGAGTCTGTGAAACCACAAGACGCCGGTGAGCCTTTCATTGACCGGGAAGCCGCTGCCCTGATGTGGGCCGAGTATTCAAATGCCAACCCGGGTAGGGTTCGCCTTTGCCCGGAGTACACGGTCGAACGCTTCGGCGATTCGGCGGACCTGGCGGACGCGCTGCTGCACGAAGTGATCCATGGTCGCAAAAGAGCCACCTCGACGTTAGCCCGGGAGTTCCTGGATGCCGGCCAGTCTCTTCCGCGCATCGGATCTCATTGGATCGCCTGCGACGGGTCGGGAACGCCTCGGATCATCCTGAAAAGCGTGGAGTTTCGCATCGGCGACTTCAACAGCGCCGATGCCGACTTCGCCAGGGATGAAGGCGAGGACGACAGGTCACTGGAGAGCTGGAGGACCGAACACCGCACATACTGGCGGCGTACCGAAACCGCCCACGGCCGCACCTGGAGTGAGGACGATGAGATCGTGTTCGAACGCTTTGTGCCGGTTTGGCCGCCTGCGCACGTGGGATTGCGGCCCTGACCCCAAGTGGCGATTCGCCGATACCATCGCCACTGCGCCTGATCTCCAACCAGGGTCCGGAAGGGGCTGCCGCGGCCGCGGGGACTGTCACATCAGGTGCCAGGACTCGGATGCCCGGCAGCGGTTCAGGACGGATCCTCGAAGCGGTACCCCATGCCACGCACCGTGGTGAACCATTCAGCGCCCAATTTGTTGCGCAAGTAGCGCACATACACGTCAACGACGTTTGACCCGGGATCGAAGTCATAGCCCCACACCCTGGATAGCAATTGCTCCCGGCTGAGCACCTGCCCGGGGTTTCGCATAAAGGCCTCGGCCAGCCCGAATTCCCTGGCCGACAGGTCGATCTCGCGACCGTGCAGACGCGTCCGGCGGCTCCCGAAATCGAGTTCCAGCGGGCCGACTCGAATTACCTGCTCCTCGTGTACCGCCGCCTGCGGACGCAGCCGCAGCCGCACCCGGGCCAGGAGCTCCTCGAACCGGAAGGGCTTGGCCATGTAGTCGTCCGCGCCGCCTTCGAGCCCCGCAACGGTGTCGTCGATGCTCGAACGCGCCGTGAGAATGATGACGGGGGTATCGACGTTGGTGGAGCGGATGCGCGCAAGAACCGAGAAACCGTCCTCGTCGGGCAATCCAAGATCCAGGACGATCAGCTCGAAGTCTCCGGTCTGGGCAAGGTACCCGCCTTCCTTGCCCGTGTCGGCGACGGTCGGGGCGAAGCCAGCGGCCTTGAGGCCCTTGGCGACAAAGGAACTGATGCGGTCCTCGTCCTCAATGATCAGTATTCGGCTCATCTTCTTCTTTCTCCGGGGCAATGGGGATTTCAATGACGAAGGTCGAGCCAACGCCCACATCGGAGCTGACCCCGATGCTTCCTCCGTGTGCTCCGGCAATCGCCGAGACGATGTTCAGTCCCAGTCCGGAACCCTCGGTGCGTTTGGAATTGTGGCCACGGCCAAAGCGTTCGAAAATTCGCTCCTGGTCAGTCACTGCGATCCCGACTCCCTCGTCGCGGACCCAGAACCGCAGGACCTCGTTGCCGGAGTCCGTCGTGATGTTGGTTCCCATGGTAATTGTGGACCCGTCGGCGGAAAACTTGACGGCGTTGGAGCACAATTGCAGCATCGCCTGGGTGATGCGCTGTGGATCGACATCGGCAGTGGCCTCGACCCGGTGGCCGATCCTCCAGACACGGTCGCCGAGCGGACGCGCCTTGTCCAACAAGTCGTCGAGCAGGGTGCCGATGTTCGTGGCGGCAGGCTGGACGAAGTCGACCCTGTTGGAGTTCGCCAGGGTGACCAGGTCGTTGATGAGGAAGGACATTCGGTCCAGTTCCGCCAGCGCGATGTCCCGTGACTGGTTGACGTCTTCTGGATCCAAGGGGTCCATGAGCTCAAGGTGCCCCTGCACGATGGTCACCGGCGTTCTGAGCTCGTGGCCCACGTCGTCAAGGAGCTGGCGCTGGGAAACCATGGCGTTCTCCACGCGGTCCAGCATGGCGTTGACAGTCATCGTGAGTTCGGCGAGGTCGTCGCGTCCGACCACTTTGATGCGCTGGGACAGGTCCGATTCGGAAATCTTCCGGGCGGTGTCGCGCAGCAGGGCCACGGGGCGCAGGAACCTGCCCACCAGCAACCAGCCGGCGGCTCCTGCCACCAGCAAGATGGCGAGGCCGACCGCCACATACATGAGGAAGCCGCGATTCAGGGCCTGCCGCTCGGCGGTGTAGTCGTAGGCAAGGAACAGGTGGGCAGGTGGTTGGGGCTGGGCGAGGGTCAGCGGAATGCTCACCACTCGATAGGTGGCCTTGGCAGTGGGCACAGTTTGGAGCATGACCCTTTCGTCCGGGGCGGAGTTCACCGCCCAGGCGATGAACTCCGGGTCGTTTTCCGGGCGCAGCTGGACGATCTCGGGGGCGGTCCATCGCACGTCGTTGTTGACCATGCTCAGCATGCCCTCGTGCTTGGCCGGCAGGGTCTGCTGCATGGCGGTGTACAGCAGGGCCTCGGCCGTGAGCGGTGCGGAAGCGGTTGCCGATTCGGAACTGCGGGCGGCCAGCACCTGGAATTCCTGGACGCTGCGCTTGAGCGAGTCGTCGATGCGGGCGTCCATGGTGCGAACCTGCAGGAGATAGACCACGGTGCCCGTGACGGCGAACGCCAAGGTGATCAGTCCAAGCATGCCCGCAAGCACGCGGGTGCGCACGGAGAACCCTCGCCGGGCAACGCGTGTGCTGGCGAAGAACCTTGCCAGATGCCGGGCGAGTCGGGTGATCCTAGTCATCGTCGTCATCCGACTCTTCGAAGTCATCGTCGTCATCGTCGTCGTCGTCCACGGAGGACGGGGGAAGCGGCTTGACGGGTGCCGACTTGCTGGGCAGGACCGGCGGCTTTGGCGAAGGCTTGACGGAGGGCTTGGCCGGGGGCTTCGACGATTTGGTGGGCGAGGGAGCGGTTGGCTTCGGCTTGGGAGTGGGATCCACGGACGAGGACGACGGGTTGGACGGTGTCGGACCCTCCTCGACGGTGATTGCCGGGCCCAGATTGACAGCAGGGGGAGCAGTGAGTCCCAGCGCCACCACATAGGTCCCCAGCCCCAAGGTCAAGAACACCGCCAGCCAGGCCACGATCTTGCCAGTTTTTCCCAATCCCATGCCCACTAGTATGGCTGAGAATGATGAGACCCAAATGAGAAGGGTGAAACGGCCGGGTCGAACCGGGAGGGATCACTCACCACGTGGCATCGGGACGCCCATTGCTGGATCTCCGCGCCCGGCATCAGCGCACGGGGTGTGACCATGCATTTTTACGCCCGGCTAAGCGCCAGAGCTTTGGCAGTGTTACTCTTTGGGCATGGTGGTACGCCGTTTGGAAAGCCTTGGTCTGATTATCGGACCCTTGCTGTTCGCCCTGTCACCGCTCTTCTGGATCGACGGACACTATGGAGTGACCGGCGGGCTTCTCATTGCCATAGCCGCCGTGCCCTGGGTGTACGGACTCATTGGGGAATACAACGCCCTCCGCCCCCGGTTTCCCCTTCTGTCGGGGCTATGGATGCTTCTGGTGCTGATCGGCATGTTCGGCACCGTCGCGTTCGGGCTGCAAGGCGTGTTTGAGAGTGTGTTCGGTATCACCGAGTTTCGCTCGCTAGCTACTTTCGACATCTACCCACTCCCGGTGGCTATTGTGCTGATTCTGGCCGGACCGCTCTTTCCGGTCGCGCTTTTGTCCTTGGGCGCAATGCATTGGTGGACCGGGCTCACGCCCCGCTGGAGCGCTGTGTTGTTGGTATTTGCGGCGGCTGCGTTCCCGGTTGCGCGGATATCTCGATCTGTCCCAGTTGCGTTCATCGCTGACCTCGTCATGCTCGCAGCCTTCTGTGTGGTCGCCTGGTTTGCCTGGCATCGAAGGGACGAGGAATCCATATAACTTGCGGCTTGCGCTCAATGATGCAGAACTCTGACCCTGATTTCCAGAACATCGCAAGAAAGGTGCGCTCCCATGACCACCCACTTCTATACTGCTTCAAGCCTCGACGGGTTCATCGCCACCCCCGAGCATTCCCTTGAGTGGCTGTTCAAGCAGGACTTCGATTTCGAAGGCCCCATGGCATACCCAGAGTTCGTGAAAGGAATTGGCGCTCTCTTCATGGGTGCTTCCACGTATGAGTGGCTACTGAGCAACCAAGATGAGTGGGGCTACGAGCAGCCGGTCTGGGTATTCACTCATCGCGACCTGCCCGTTCCAGAAGGCGCAGATATCCGCTTTGTTCAGGGTTCAGTGACGCAGGCTCACGCAGAGGCCGTCCTAGCTGCGCAGGGAAAAGATATTTGGGTGGTGGGCGGTGGCGACCTTGCTGGCCAGTTCGCAGATGCTGAGCTACTCGACGAAGTCTGGGTACAGTTCGCGCCGGTAACACTTGGTTCCGGCCAGCCTCTCCTTCCGCGAAATCTGCAACTCGAAATCATTGACCACGCTCGCAATCGCGATTTCATTTGCATTCGATACCGGGTACTCCGAGAGACGCCTCACCCGTAGATCTTGAAATCCGCCGCAGACTCGCGCGCAGGCAGGAAGTGATCCACAGAATCGATCACTTGACAGACTGGAAAGTGATAGCTTAATCTTTCCAACATGGAAAGTAATGAGATTCAACAACAGCTCCGCGAGGCCGAGCGGGCAGCCGCCGCGCCCCATATCGCTCTCCCCAGGTCCCCCTGGTGGCACACTCTCCTGATCAGCCTCACGGGTCCAGCCCTCGTGCTGCTCGTGACGCAAACGCAGGGATTGTTTTCCGAGCGCACCCCTTTGGGGTCTATCCCGACCCTTACGATCGTGCTCATTGCAC
The DNA here is from genome assembly GCF_025847175.2 of Paeniglutamicibacter sp. ZC-3. Classification (NCBI taxonomy): domain Bacteria; kingdom Bacillati; phylum Actinomycetota; class Actinomycetes; order Micrococcales; family Micrococcaceae; genus Paeniglutamicibacter; species Paeniglutamicibacter sp. ZC-3. Next base: position 127,654 of record NZ_JAOYTG010000011.1, read on the forward strand.
TTGTCGTGATCCTCGACCAAAGAAAACGCCGCGGCGTCACCCCAAAGGGCAAGGCTCCCCAAGAAATCCGCCGAGTTTTCAACTGGTACTTACTCGGCACGATCATACTCATAGCAGGCGTCTTCGCGCTGGCCGTCACGAGTTCACTCTGGGTAAGCATTCCGGTAAGTTTCGTGGCATGCCTGGGTGGGCTGACCTGGTTCGGCATCGCCTACGAGCGGGCTGCCGATCGTGTACGGGTTCGACTGGCATGATTTCCGACCTCGACCCGGTCATTCACGCGCCCAAACGGCTCGCGCTTATGGCACTGCTTGCCCACGCTCAAGACGCAGATTTCGGGTTTGTGCGCGATGCATTGGGGGTCAGCGATTCCGACCTCTCCAAGCAGGCCACTGCTCTGACTGAGGCCAGCTACATCACGGTCGCCAAGGCGGGCCGCGGGCGAGGCGGCACGACCACATTTCGAATCACCAAGCAAGGTCGCACCGCGTACGAAAAACATCGGGCCGCACTAGAAGCCTTGCTCGCGGGGAGCAATTTCAGCGTCTCGTCTGACAGCACTGTAGCTAAGGAGTCGTAGCCAGACGGCATGGCACTCATCAGGCCTCCCGAATAAGCTTCAACCATGACCGATTCACAACCACAGAACGCATCCGGCTCAGTTTCTCCGAGGATCGGCCTGCCCGGTATCGCCGCAATCTTCTTTACGCTCACGCCGATCCTCTTGATTCTCGGCTGGATGATCTTCATGGGCACCTCAAGCCGTGATTTCTTCTCCGGAGCCCCCTTTCAAGCCATGCTCGGAACGTTTTTGATCTTGATCGGCCTATTGTGCCTGTTCTCTGCGCTTCTGCTTGTGGGAGTTCGTGTCATCGCCCAACAGCACCTCAACGTGCTCGTTCAGCTCAGCAGCCCCCGCCCGGAGTAACAAACTGGGCCATTCACGGAGGAAATCTTCGTCGTGACGCAGTCGATTTGCGCGGCCCGACCACCTTCAAAAACGGGTTCTCACGCATCGAGAATGATTGCTAACGTTGCCTCACGTGAAGGAAATCAACATCGCAAACCCACACGAGTACGACCACACTCACTCGTCCTCCGCCGGGTCTGGGTGGCTTCGCGCTTCGGTGTTCGGTGCGATGGACGGCCTCGTCTCAAACACCGGCCTCATTTCAGGTATTGCCGCAGCAGGCGCTTCCCCTGGCATTATCGCGATCACCGGTATCTCGGGCCTCATCTCTGGCGCGATCTCAATGGCGCTTGGCGAATACACCTCCGTGCGGACGCAGAACGAGCAGCTTCAAGTTGAGATCGACACCGAGCGCGACGCCCTCACTCGCAATCCAGAAGGCGAGGAGGCCGAACTCTCGATCATGTTCGAGTCGCTCGGCATGCACCCTAGTACAGCTCGCGATGCCGCTTCACAGGTGCACGCGAACACCGAACAGGCGCTCAGAGTGCACCTCGCGCACGAACTTGGCTTGAGCCCCGACGAAAAGCAATCGCCGAGGGTGGCGGCAATCGCATCTCTTGTCTCCTTTAGCGTGGGTGCGATTATCCCGGTCCTTCCGTTCCTGATCGGCTTCGGAACCCTCGGGTGGGGGCTCCTCTTCGGCGGAGTGGGTCTTCTCGCTGCGGGCTTCGCTGCCGCAAAGTTCACTGACCGCAACCCCTTCGCGAGCGCGGGCCGCCAGCTGCTCTTCGGCGGCATCGCCGTCGCGGCCACCTATGGCATTGGTACGCTCCTCGGGGTCTCACAACTCGGTTAATCGGCGAAGATCGAGCCCACACTCTTCAGCAGCGCCCAATTGGCTTGGTGATCCTCAAAATCACGCGATCCTCGCAATTCGAATCTCTGCTGTGGCCGTAGGCTTAACGCATGCCAAGCCCGGAGTTCGTCGACGCAGTGCTCGACGTCATCAGGCGCATCCCGCCAGGGCGCGTCATGACATACGGTGACATTGCGCACGCACTTGGGTCCAACGCTCCGCGGGCAGTCGGTCGAGTGCTCGCCTACTACGGCCACGCCGTCACCTGGTGGCGAGTCGTGCCGGCGAGTGGACTGCCACCGCAGGGACACAGTCGTCTCGCCCTTCCCCACTACCTTGAAGAGGGCACACCGCTCAGGTGCCAGGTATCGGAGGACGACTACCGCATCGCTCTGTCATCGGCCCGACTCAGCTACGATCATGAAATTTACTCGGA
>NZ_JAOYTG010000012.1:0-124487 GCF_025847175.2 Paeniglutamicibacter sp. ZC-3
TTACGGCGGTCATAGCGTGGGGGAAACGCCCGGTCCCATACCGAACCCGGAAGCTAAGACCCACTGCGCCGATGGTACTGCACTCGGGAGGGTGTGGGAGAGTAGGTCACCGCCGGACAACACGTCCCGAAACCCCCAAGCCCCACCGGCTTGGGGGTTTCGATGCTTAACCACCACACCCCCAAAAACCACGGCCCCCGGACACACACCCCCGGGGGCCGCACCCCGTTAAGGCACCCCCGGCCATCCACAGACACTGTGGATAGCCGGCCCTTATCCACAGCATCTGTGGAAAACATCGCGATCCTGGCTCGCCCCCAAGCACCAACGACCGCACACCGCCCTGATGCGGTCGTAGCGTCCACATGCCACCAGACCCAAGGCTGATGCGTTTCACCGCTGGAGTAACCGTGAAAAATGGTCTCAAATTCTCACTTCAGACGCGTACAGTGAATCGTTGAGACGTGGAACACGATGCGTATGCCCTGGTTGCTTCCCCGCGGTGCGGACGCGATTCTGCCCTACCGCTGAAACGGCCACGGTGTACGCGCGGATGAATGGATGGGACAGATATGAGCACAGATGCGTCAGTTGCTACCAACGCAGCAAAGCCGATGGCAAACGCGAACCACCGTGACAACAACGTGCGACCACAGGATGATCTGTATCGTCATGCCAATGGGGCTTGGCTATCTACTGCACAGATACCCGCGGATCAAGGTAGCTACGGCTCCTTCATGGCCCTGCGAGACGATTCCGAGGCAGCCGTGCGGGCAATCATTGAAAGCGCCCAAGATAACCGGATCGCTGCTGACGGGACCCCTGACGCACGCAAAGAGCGCATCGCGAACCTTTATGAAAGCTTCATGGACGAGGAGCGGATCGAAGCCAGTGGAGTCGAACCCATCCGGACCGATCTGTCATCCATTTATGCCACCACGTCGATTGCCGAACTTGTCACCCTCAGCGGATCGTTTTTCCGGCGAGGTGTGTCTGGTTTCATCCAGGCAGGTGCCAGTTCGGATGCCGGATCGCCGGAGCGAAATCTCCTCACCCTGATTCAGGGTGGACTTGGGCTGCCGGATGAGTCTTACTACCGCGAAGAGCAGTTCGCCGAACTCCTTGGCGAATACCGGGAGCACCTGGGGCGTTTGCTGGCACTTGGGGAAATCAAGGACACCGAGGCCGCAGCGCAGGACGTCGTCGCGTTGGAAATTGCGTTGGCTTCCCATCACTGGGACAGGGTCAAGTGCCGCGACGCCCAGGCGCGTTACAACCTGATGGATGCCTCGACTCTCCTTGAACACATTCCTTCTCTTTCCGAATGGCTTCGTGGCGCCGGCATCGAGGAAAAGTATTTCGCCGAGGTCGATGTCTGGCAGCCGAGCTATCTCACGGGGCTCGAGCAGGTGCTGAACAGCGAATCGCTGGCTTCATGGCAACACTGGCTGGCAGTGCAACTGATCCGATCCAACGCACCTTACTTGTCCAGCGCATTCGTCAACGAGAACTTCTCCTTCTATTCCGCGAAGCTTTCCGGAGTTCAGGAGCTTCGTGAGCGTTGGAAGCGAGGTGTGGCGTTCACCGAAGGAGCCGTCGGCGAGGACATCGGTCAGCTGTATGTAGCCGAGCATTTTCCAGAGCGCAGCAAGGACAAAATGGAAGCTCTGGTTGCCAACCTCATTGATGCCTACCGTCAGTCTATCGGGGAGCTGGAATGGATGAGCCCTGACACCAAGGACAAGGCGCTGGAGAAACTGTCCATGTTCCGGCCCAAGATCGGCTACCCGAACGAGTGGATCGACTACTCCGCCATTTCCACCCTGGCCGACAATGTGATTTCCAATATCGCAGCGGCAAACGAATTCGAGTTCCTGCGTGAACTTAAGAAGATTGACGACGGTGTGGACCGTGAGTTGTGGTTCATGTTCCCGCAAACCGTCAACGCCTACTACCACCCATTGTTGAATGAAATTGCCTTCCCTGCTGCAATCCTCCGCTCACCCTTCTTCGACGCCGACCGGGACGCCGCTTCCAACTATGGCGCCATAGGCGCGGTGATCGGGCACGAGATAGGACACGGCTTCGATGACCAAGGGTCCCAGTTTGACGGGACGGGCCAGTTGAAAAACTGGTGGACCGACGAGGACCGGGCAGCCTTTGAAAAGCTCACCGGCAAACTCGTCGACCAATACGAAGCGCTGGTACCGCTGGAAGCGCCGGAACACCACGTCAACGGAAAGCTCACCCTCGGTGAGAACATTGGGGACTTGGGCGGACTTGGCATTGCCTACACGGCCTACAAGCTGGATTTGGCTGCCCGCGGCGTGGCTGCTGACGAAGTTATAGATGGTTTGAACGGTGACCAGCGGTTCTTCTATTCCTGGGCCGAGTGCTGGCGTACGCTGACCCGCCCGGAGACCATGGTCACCCGCATCACCACTGACCCGCACTCACCCGGTGAGTTCCGTTGCAATCAGGTGCCCAAGAATATGGATGCGTTCCATGAAGCCTTCGATACCAAGCCCGGCGACGGCATGTGGATGGACCCCATGGATCGCGTCAGGATCTGGTAGTCAGGAATGCTTCCGTTGCCCCTTTCCAAGCGTGTGCAGGGGCAACGGAAGCGGTTTCGCCGCGATGCTGTAACGCGGCGACGTGGTCGCCGGTGTCATCTAGCAATGCCGCGAAGGCTGCCGGAACGGAGCCGTGAATGCCCCTGGTCGTTTCGAGGAATGTGGATCCTGGAACGACCTGATGGAGCTTGCGCGCCGTAGAACGAAAATATGCTGCGCTCTTGGCACCTGCCATGAAATGCGTATTACGCGGAAGAACCGCAAAGCTGTCTGCGGACTGCGGCTCTGCCAGAGTTGCCCGCAGTTCTCCCACCCCGATGGGAAACATGCTCCGGGCAAGCTCTCCGTCCTTGGTTGACTGGCCACGCCCACGACGGTCGTAGAAATCCACTGCCTAGGCGTCGCCCAGCTGAGCGCTGAGGGCAGCGGCGAATGGCCGAGGGATGAGCGCAGTATGGAGAGTACCTCCCATGGCTAGGATTCGGCGGTGGCCGGGAGCATGAGGGTTGCCCTAGGAATACAGGGCGAGTGAACCACCGTGGGGTGTTTGAAGAATGGCTTCTTCCCCGATCCCTTCATTCTATTCGGGGTTCGAAGAAGGCCTTGAGGTGTTGCTCCCCACCTCTCAGCCCGCACGCAGAATATTCGGACTAGAATTGGATATTGTGACTGCCGAAAAAACTGCCCCAGTAGCTAACCCCACCGAGACCAACGACCAGCGCCAGGTGCGCATGGACAAGCGTGCCGCTTTGTTGGCCCGTGGAGAAGAAGCCTATCCAGTGGGCGTTGCACGGACTCACTCGCTTCATGAGATCCGGGAGCAATTCCCGGACCTTGCCCCCGACACCGCCACGGGCTTCCAAGCCGGCATCGTCGGGCGCATTGTCTTCATGCGCAATACGGGCAAGCTTTGCTTCGCCACCTTGCAGGAGGGCGGCCCCGAAGGTACGGGTACCCGGCTCCAGGCCATGCTTTCTCTCGCCAACGTGGGCGAGGAAAGGCTCGCCGACTGGAAGGCCCTTGTGGACCTGGGTGACCACGTGCTGATCACCGGTGAGGTCATTGCTTCGCGCCGAGGCGAACTTTCGGTCATGGCAAGTGATTGGCAAATGGCTTCCAAGGCGCTGCGTCCACTGCCGGTGTTGCACGCGGACCTCAACGAGGAAACGCGCGTGCGCCAGCGCTATGCCGACCTGATCGTGCGCGATGAGGCACGGGAGATGGTTTACAAGCGCGCGGCAATCACGCGCGCGGTCCGCGACACTCTGCATGCCCGCGATTACGTCGAGGTTGAAACCCCGATGCTGCAGCTGATCCACGGTGGTGCCTCTGCTCGTCCGTTCGAGACGCATTTGAATGCCTTTGACCAGCCAATGACGTTGCGTATTGCCACCGAATTGTTCCTCAAGCGTGCAGTCGTCGGCGGCATTGACCGCGTCTTTGAATTGGGGCGGATCTTCCGCAACGAAGGCGTGGATTCCACGCACTCCCCGGAGTTCACGACCCTTGAATCCTACGAAGCCTATGCGGATCAATTCGTGATGGCCGACCGCATCAAGGAAATCATCCTCAATGCCGCCGATGCCGTTGGCGCCGGCCGCCAAATCGAAACTTCCAAGGGCACCATCAACCTTGATGGCGAATGGGCATGGTTGGGCGTCTATCCCGGACTTTCCGAAGCCGTGGGCCAAGAAATTACCCCCGACACCGACGTCGAAACCCTGCGAGCAGTTGCCGAAAAGCATGGCGTGAAAGTCGACCCAAAGTGGGAATCTCAAAAGCTGGTCATTGAATTGTTTGGCGAAATCGTTGAACCGACCCTTATCGACCCGACCTTCGTCTACGACTATCCGCCGGCTGCGCAGCCGCTGGCCCGCCCGCACCGCAGCACGCCGGGAATTATCGAAGCTTGGGATCTGGTCATTGGAGGGATGGAACGGGGAACCGCGTTCTCCGAGCTGATCGACCCCGTGATCCAGCGAGAACGACTGACCGCGCAGTCCCGTATGGCTGCCGACGGCGACGACGAAGCCATGCAGCTGGACGAGGACTTCCTGCGTGCGCTCGAATACGGAGCCCCGCCGATGGGTGGCATTGGGTTGGGTATTGACCGACTGGTCATGCTCTTCGCAGACACTGGAATTCGAGAAACGATCCTCTTCCCACTGCTAAAGCCGGAGGCCTAATATGCCATATATTGAGGAACTTCTTCCAACTATTGTTGTTGCGCTCGTGTTTTGGTTTGTCATTCGTGCCGTATCCAATGTGGATCGCAGTGAGCGTGCTGCAGAAGCCAAAGCGGACGAACAAATCAATATAACGGCGCATCAAGAGGACAACAAAAGCCCGAAAGCTGATAATTAGCCCAATATCTGAATTCCCACTTGCTGGATGATCCGTTGTTATGATTATGTTATGGGTACACACAAGGGCACAAACCGTTAATGTGTTCATGTGAATTCCCACCACAGCAAGGAGAAGCTAATGGCGCGTCAAGTCCAAATTGCATTGATTGATGATATTGATGGTTCCGAGGCGGTCGAATCTATCGTATTCGGTATCGGCGGTCAGCATTATGAAATCGACCTCAACGAGGAACATGCCGCGGCATTCCGCGAGGCTTTCAAGCCGTACATCAAGGTCGCACGCACCTCGAAGCAGTTCACTCCGAAGGAAGCCCCGGCCATCCGTGCTTGGGCCAAGGAGAACAACGTCAAGGTCAACGCCCGCGGACGCCTGCAGGCCGATGTCATCTCCGCCTACCATGCAGCCCAGGCGAAGAAATCGCGTTCCAAGTCCAAGTAGAACTTTCGACTTCTGATATTTCTGGGGAGCCTGCGGGCTCCCGCCGCTGTGGGGGTAGGCAATAAACGTCGGGGGATCGGATCCATTCAAATGGGTCAGGTCCCCCGAGTTTGTTTAATGCGAAGAAGAACGCCGAGGGTGAACAATGTTATCCCTTGGGCGAACATCCAACACGAGCCCTAATTTGATGCGTAGCATCGAAATACGTGTTAGCTAGGAGTGTGCCGCATGTTTGAGAGATTTACCGACCGTGCCCGTCGCGTTGTCGTGCTTGCCCAAGAAGAGGCGCGCATGCTCAACCACAACTACATCGGAACCGAGCACGTATTGCTCGGCCTCATCCATGAAGGCGAGGGAGTAGCGGCCAAGGCCCTTGAGTCGCTGAACATATCCCTTGGTGCCGTGCGTGAGCAGGTCCAAGAGATTATCGGACAGGGCCAGCAGGCTCCTTCCGGCCATATCCCCTTTACGCCCCGCGCCAAGAAGGTTCTCGAGCTCTCGCTGCGCGAAGCGCTGCAGCTGGGGCACAACTACATTGGCACGGAGCATATCCTGCTCGGCCTGATTCGCGAGGGCGAGGGCGTTGCCGCCCAGGTCCTGGTGAAGCTCGGTGCCGACCTGTCTCGCGTGCGCCAGCAAGTCATCCAGCTGCTCTCCGGCTACCAGGGCGGCAAGGAAACCGCCGGTGCCGGTGTTAGCTCCGGTGGACAGAGCGAGGGCACTCCTGCCGGTTCGGCCGTGCTCGACCAGTTTGGCCGCAACCTCACGACCGCTGCCCGCGAGGGCAAGCTTGACCCGGTTATTGGCCGGGAGTTCGAGATGGAACGCGTCATGCAGGTTCTCTCGCGCCGCACCAAGAACAACCCGGTGCTCATCGGTGAACCCGGTGTCGGCAAGACTGCAGTCGTCGAGGGCTTGGCCCAGGCGATCGTGCGCGGAGATGTGCCGGAAACCATCAAGGACAAGCAGCTTTACACCCTTGACCTCGGGTCCCTGGTTGCCGGTTCGCGTTACCGCGGTGACTTCGAGGAACGCCTGAAGAAGGTCCTCAAGGAAATCCGCACCCGCGGCGATATCATCCTCTTTATCGACGAGATCCATACCCTTGTCGGTGCCGGTGCGGCCGAAGGCGCAATCGACGCTGCCTCGATCCTCAAGCCGATGCTTGCCCGTGGAGAACTCCAGACCATCGGTGCAACCACGCTTGACGAATACCGCAAGCACATCGAAAAGGACGCGGCCCTCGAACGCCGGTTCCAGCCGATCCAGGTCAAGGAACCCTCGGTGGAGCACACTACGCAGATCCTGCGTGGATTGCGCGACCGTTACGAGGCCCATCACCGCGTCTCGATTACCGACGGTGCCCTGTCCGCGGCCGCCGAGCTGGCACACCGCTACATCTCGGACCGCTTCCTTCCCGACAAGGCCATCGACCTGATCGATGAGGCCGGCGCGCGACTTCGCATCCGCCGCATGACCGCCCCTCCGGCGCTCAAGCTCATGGACGAGGAAATCGCCACGGTTCGCTTGGAGAAGGAAGCCGCCATCGACGCGCAGGACTTCGAGGGTGCCGCCTCGCTGCGCGACAAGGAAGGCAAGCTCCAGGAAGCCCGTGCGGAGAAGGAGAAGGCCTGGAAGAACGGCGAACTCGACGAGATCGCCGAGGTCGATGCCGACCTGATCGCCGAGGTCCTGGCCAACTCCACCGGCATCCCGGTGGTCAAGCTGACCGAGGAAGAGTCCACGCGACTGCTGAACATGGAAGACGAGCTGCACAAGCGGGTCATCGGCCAGGATGAGGCAATCAAGGCGATCTCCCAGGCCATACGGCGCACCCGTGCCGGGTTGAAGGACCCGAACCGCCCAGGCGGCTCGTTCATCTTCGCCGGCCCCACCGGCGTCGGCAAGACCGAGCTGGCCAAGGCGCTCGCGGAATTCCTCTTCGGCGAGGAAGACGCGCTGATCACCCTGGACATGTCCGAGTACTCGGAGAAGCACACGGTCTCCCGTCTCTTCGGTGCCCCTCCGGGCTATGTCGGCTACGAGGAGGGCGGCCAGCTCACCGAGAAGGTCCGCCGCCGCCCGTTCTCCGTCGTGCTCTTCGACGAGGTCGAGAAGGCCCACGCGGACCTGTTCAACTCGTTGCTGCAGATCCTGGAAGACGGCCGCCTGACCGATTCCCAGGGCCGCGTGGTGGACTTCAAGAACACCGTGATCATCATGACCACGAACCTTGGCACCCGCGACATCTCCAAGGGCGTGATGACCGGTTTCCAGTCGTCCGCGGACACCAAGACCGGCTACAACCGGATGCAGGCGAAGGTCCAGGAAGAGCTGCGCCAGCACTTCCGCCCCGAGTTCCTGAACCGTGTTGACGACGTTGTGGTCTTCCCGCAGCTGACACAGGACGAGATCGTGGAGATCGTGGACCTGTTCCTCGGCCGCCTGAAGAAGCGCCTGGTCGACAGGAACATGACCATCGAGCTGTCGCAGGCCGCCCGCGTCCTGCTGGCGACCCGCGGTTACGACCCGGCCATGGGCGCCCGTCCGTTGCGCCGCACCATGCAGCGCGACATCGAGGACCAGCTTTCGGAGAAGATCCTCTTCGGCGAATTGGTTCCCGGCCAGCACATCAAGGTCGACGTCGAGGGCGAAGGCGACGACGCGACATTCACCTTCCACGGCGAAGGCGAGACCCCGCAAATCGAGGGCGAGTCCGCCCCGATCGCCATCGAAGGCTAGAAGGACCAAGCAAAAAACGCCTGGGGCAGGCATCCGCAAGGATGCCGACCCCAGGCGTTTTTGCGTCAACGGACCTCGGGGCCTGCTACACAATTCACGATGGGCGCCAACGCCGGGCATAGGATACAAGAATGGAATCCTTTACCGTCAGGCGTGCGAAGACCAGCGATGTAAAGAGCATCCGCAACCTCGTCAGGCCGCTGGCTGAGGACCGGGTGCTGCTCGAAAAGGAAGCTGTCGCCTACTACGAAAACCTGCAGGAATTCTTCGTTGCCGAGGACGCCGAGGGCAATGTCATCGGCTGCGGGGGACTGCACGTCATGTGGGAGGACATCGCCGAGGTCCGCACCCTGGCCAGCGATGCTGCCTGGCGTGGCCACGGCGTGGGACACCGACTGCTGGCGAAATTGCTCAACGAGGCGCGCGAGCTGGGCGTCTCACGGGTGTTCTGCCTGACTTTCGAGGTCGATTTCTTCCTGCGCAACGGGTTCACGGTGATGGCCGAGCAGAGCGCCGTCGACCCGGAGGTCTACTCCGAGCTCCTGCGTTCCACCGACGAGGGCGTGGCCGAGTTCCTGGATCTCGCGCGGGTCAAGCCCAATACGCTGGGCAACACCCGGATGATCACCCACCTCTAGCCGGATCGGCACCGGGATCCCGGGCTCCCCTAGCGCGGCAGGGCTATGCCCGCGGGGGATTGCTGGGCCAACCCGTCGGCCAAGAGGGAGGCCAGGGCGCGTTCACGCTGTTCGGCCGGTGCGTCCAGCGCATGCAACCCGACCCAGGCCCGGTGCTCGTCGTCGGCCTCACGGGCCGGATTCAGTGGCCGTGCTTCCGCGGCAGCTGCTGCCAGGTCGACGGTGCCTAGCAGGTCTCTGCGCTGGACCGGGGCCGTGGAATGGCGGAGCACCGCCATCATGGCCCCACGCACCTGCCTGTCGGTTCCGTGCCACGGTTGGCCCTTGGACTTGTAATGCGGCTCGGGGCGCCCGGCGGCGATCCAGGCGCACTGGTTGACGACAGGGCAGTCCTCGCAACGCGGGGAGCGCGCCGTGCACACCAACGCACCGAGCTCCATCACCGCGATGTTCCAGTCGTTGGCCAATGCAGTGCCGTCGTCGTTGCCCTCCCCGGCCTGAGGCAGCAGTCGTGCGGCCAGCGCGAGTTCCGCGGCGTTCTGGCTTTGCTCGGGCAACGCCTTGCCACTGACCAGCCGGGCATGGACGCGGCGGATGTTGGTGTCCACCACCACCGTGGGGACCTTGAAGGCGAAACAGGCGATGGCTGCTGCCGTGTAGGTGCCGACGCCGGGCAGTGCCAGCAATTCGGCCTCGGTCCCCGGGACCTTCCCGCCGTGTTCGTTGGTGATGACGACTGCGGCGGCATGCAGTCGCAGTGCACGGCGCGGATATCCCAGGCGCCCCCAGGCCCGCACGGCTTCGGCGACCGGCTCTGCCGCCAGCGCCGCGGGTGTGGGCCAGCGCTGCATCCAGGCTTCCCAGACCGGGCGCACGCGCACCACGGGGGTCTGTTGCAGCATGAACTCGGAAACCATCACGGCCCACGGGCTGGCCGCGGAGCCGCGCCAAGGCAGCTCGCGGGCGTTGGCTGAATACCACGCGGTGATGTCGTGATGGATTTTCTCCAGGGCGGGGTGGGGCACGGCGGGGGCGATCCTTTGGACTTCGGGGCAAATGCTGGCGATATCACTCTATCTGGCGGCGTGGGAGTCGACGGCTGGACGCTTGGCTTCGTAGCCTTGAAGTATGGCACAAAAGCAGGTCCGTTCCACCCGCCCCTCCGCACGGGTATATCGGCGTCGTCGACTCGCGGTGCTGATCAGCACGCTCGTACTCGTCGGGCTTTTGGCGTGGGCGGGCGTCGGCATCGCCTCCCTGCTGCGACCTGCGGCCCCGGCAGAGAGCACGGCGGATCCCGCGGCGACCGCGCCAGGAGCGGCTTCCTCGCAGCCATCGGGTGTTCCCTCCCCGGAACCTTCCGAGCCTAACGGCTGCCTCGATGAGGAGGTGGTCGTTTCCGCGTCAACCGCCCAGACCACGCACGGGCCCGCGGATGATCCGGTGCTGGTGATGACCATCAAGAACGCGGGGACGGCCGACTGCATGGTCAATGTGGGAACCAGCCAGCAGGAGTTTTCCGTCACGAGCGGGGCGGACCGGATTTTTTCCACCTCTGATTGTGTGGAGGATCCCACCGACACCGAGATCACTATCAAGCCGGGTGCCAGTGAAACCGCGCGCTTCACCTGGACCCGGGTGCGCAGCGCCCCGGGGTGCAAGTTCGTGGCGGCCAAGCCGCGACCGGGAACCTACGGCTTCACCGCGAAACTGGGGGACGTGAGCAGCGAGACCGCGAGGTTCGAGCTGCGATAGCCGCCCTCGCCCTGCCCCGCTCAGGTGGTTTTCTAGATGAAGCGGTCCAGCAGGGATGATTCAGCGACGCGGGACAGGCCCTCGCGGACCGTGCGGGCACGCTGGTCCCCGATCCCGTCCACCGCCATCAGGTCCTCGATATTGGCGGCCATCAGGCGCTGCAAACCGCCGAAGTTATTGACGAGCCGGTCGGCCACTGCCCGGGGAACCGACGTGATGCCTGCCAGCAGCCGGTGGCCCTTGGGCGTGACAACCGCGTCGAGCGAGTCGATGCCGGGGCTGATTCCCAGGATCGCAGCGAACTTCCCCAGGTCGATCAGGTCCGTGGAGTCGAGGTTCTGCAGCTTCTTCAGCGCCGCCTCGATGTCGAGCTCCTTGCCGCCCAGGGTCGAATAGTCCTTCAGCAGCAGGTCGGCACCGGGGCCGAGCCCGGCCGAGAGTTCGTCGAGCTGCAACGCCAACAGTCGTCCGTCAGCACCCAGCTCGAGCACGTACTGGGCGATCTCCTCGGAGATGCGCCTGACCATTTCCTGGCGCTGCAGCACCGCCGCGACATCGCGGACGGTGACGACTGCCTCGATCTCCGCAGCGGACAGCGCGCTGGTGACCTGGTCCAGCCGCGAGCGGTAGCGCTCCAGCGTGGCAAGGGCCTGGTTTCCGCGGGCGAGCACCGGCTCGGAGCCCTCGAGCAGGTAGCGGATGCCTTGGACGTACAGGGCGATGATGTGCATCGACTGCGAGACCGAGACGACCGGGAAGCCGGTCTGGATGGCGACGCGCTCGGCGGTGCGGTGGCGGGTCCCCGACTCCTGGGTGGGGATCGAGTGGTCCGGGACCAGCTGCACGCCGGCGCGCAGGATGTTTGAACCGTCCTTGTCGCAGACGATGGCCCCGTCCATCTTGGCAAGTTCGCGCAGGCGGGTGGGGGAGAAGGCGATGTTGATGTCGAAGCCACCGGAGCAGATCGAGTCCACGACCCTGTCGTGCCCCAGCACGATCAGTGCGCCGGTGCGGCCGCGCAGGATCCGTTCGAGGCCGTCGCGCAGCTCCGTTCCGGGTGCAACACGGGCCAGGGTGGCGCGCAGCGCATCTTCGGGGCTTTTCGACATGGGCCGGTTCCTTCCAAGGGGGTGACTACTACCTATGGTATGGCCAAGGCGGACCCACCAAGCCCGGAAATGCACCCCAGTGAGCGACTTCGGCACCCTTTTGTTACCGAAAGAACATGGATTACCCGGTTTTGACGCGTTGCTCGAAGGCGATGTCCAGTGCCTCGTGCACCGAGGAAACGGTGAAGACGCGGATCGAATCGGGGATGTTCTTGGGAGGCTGCGGGGAGGCCGGCACCATGGCGTAGCGGAAGCCGAGCCGCTCGGCCTCGATGATCCGGCGGCCGATCTCCGGAACGGGGCGCACCTCGCCGGCCAGACCGACCTCTCCGAACGCCACGAACTGCGGTGGCAGCGGATGGTTGTGCATGGAAGAGGCAAGCGCCAGGGCCGTGGCGAGGTCGGTGGCCGGTTCGCTGAGCTTGACCCCGCCCACGGTGGCCACGTAGGAATCAAGCCCGCCCAATTCCATCCGGGCGCGCGACTGGAGCACGGCCAGGATCATCTGGGTGCGCGCCGCATCCAGGCCACTGGTGGCCCGGCGCGGGATGGCGCTGGTGGCCCTCGAGAGCAGGGTCTGTACCTCGGCGACCAGCGGGCGGCGTCCCTCGAGGGTGACGGTGATGCAGGTTCCGGGCACCGGATCCTTGGTGCGGGTGACAAAGAGCCCGGAGGGATCGGCCAGCCCCTCGATGCCGCCCTCGGTCAGGTCGAAGCAGCCGACCTCGTCGGTGGGGCCGTAGCGGTTCTTCAGCGCGCGCAGCAGGCGCAGGCGGGAATGGCGCTCGCCGTCGAACTGGCACACTACGTCCACGAGGTGCTCGAGCAGCCGGGGCCCGGCGATCGAGCCGTCCTTGGTGACGTGTCCAACCAGGATGGTGGTCATGTTCCGGCGCTTGGCGGCGTTGATGAGGGAGGCCGCCACCTCGCGTACCTGCGAGATGCCGCCGGCGGTGCCGTCGACCTCGGAGGAGGCCAGGGTCTGCACGGAGTCGATGATCAGCAACTCCGGGTCGATCTTTTCCACCTGGCCCAGCGCGATGCCCAAATCGGTCTCGGCGGTGAGGTAGAGCGTGGTGGCCATGGCGTCGATGCGTTCGGCCCTGACCTTGACCTGGGCGGCGGATTCCTCGCCGGTGATGTACAGGACCTTGCGGTCCGAGCGGGCGGCGCGCGCCGCAACGTCGAGCAGCAGCGTGGACTTGCCCACTCCGGGTTCCCCGGCCAGCAGGATGACGGCTCCCGGGACCAGCCCGCCGCCGAGCACCCTGTCAAGTTCCTCCACGCCGCTGGAGCGGTAGGAAGCTGCGGAGGCATCGACGTCGCCGATGGGCTGGGCCGGGACAGCGATGCTGGTGGCGGCGGTGGTCTTTGCCGAGACGGCGCCCATTTCCTCCACCGTGCCCCAGGCCTGGCATTCGCCGCAGCGCCCCACCCATTTCACGGTGCTCCACCCGCATTCCGCGCAGCGGTAACCGGGGGTGGATTTGGTGCGGGTGCTCTTGGCCATGCCTTTGATGCTAGCTTGCGGTGCCCACGCTTTGGGTGCGTGGCAGCCGGGTTACGCTACAGGCGCGGCAACAACGCCACTGCTTCCTCGTGGCTGGTGCCGGTGGCCTCGAGGAGGTCAATCACCAGCGGGCGCAGCAGCAGCACCATGCCTTCACCTTGCAGGCCGCTGACCTGGAGGGCCGCGGGATCCAGCCGGGCTGCGCATTCAGCAAGCTCGCGTCGGGCCCGACCCACAGCCCTTCGGTATCCGGACTCCTTGGTCTCCAACACTGCGTAGCCAAGGGCGTTGACCGCCTCGGACAGTTCGGTCAACAAGCCCGCCACGGACTCGACCCCCTGGTCGGTCAGGGAGCCCTGGGTGATCACGGTGGTCAGCCTCCTAGCCAGGACCCGGGAGTTGCGCACGGCCAGATCGGTCTTTTCCGCCGCAACCTTCAACCGGTCAAGGTCGGAGCGGTGTCGGCGGTGTGCCGGGGCCAGGGTGGCCACCTCGCGGGCCATGTTCAGGGCCGCGGGCAGGGAATCCAGGAGCTGCTGGGTTCCGCGGGCGCGGACCAGTGCGTGGAATGCCAGGGTGGTGTCGGAGGCGCTGACGGCGCGCCCGCATTCGTGCAGGATGCCGGCGAGCTCGCCCAAAAGCTTGCCCAGCTCGGCAGTGGGGGTGCGGCGCGGGTCGCGGGGAAAAACCATCATGATCAACAGGCCGCACAGCGAACCGATGACCGCGTCGATTGAACGGCTGAACGGTCCCGCGGCACCGATGGGCAGAAGGACCACCAGCACCGATTGCAGTCCCAGCTGGGTGGAGAAAATGGGGCCGGAATCCAGGAACCTGGCGATCACCAGCGACAGGAAAAGGACCAGGGCCGCCTGCCACAGGCCGCTTCCCAGAAGCGTCAGCAACAAGTCTCCGACAGCCACGCCCAGGGTGCAGCCAATGGCGACCTCCATCGAGCGGCGCACCGTGGTGGCGGTGCCGAATCCCAGCACCAGCAGCCCGCTGGTCGCGGCAAAGATCGGGTCCACGTGGCCCAGGAGTTGCTCGGCGATCCAGTAGGCCAGCACCGCGGAGACGGTCATCTGGATGATCTTGGGGAACGATGTCCCCACGCGGCGCACACCCACGCGGTTGCGGCGCATGACGAACGTCCACGCGCCGCCGGCCGATGATCCGATACCCATGGACAACAGTCTGTCATGGCGCGCAAATACCACTGGCAAGTATGAATCGTGACGCGAAACACTGGGGCATGCCGGCCTTGTTCACCTTGCGTTCACCTTCGTCGGAAGTGCTGGTTACTTCCGGGGCCTAGTTTCGTATTGAAGCGATGTGCCGGTGTGCGCATCCTTGGGAAAGACCAGGACGACACGGTTCGTCATTGACAGGCATGTGAAAGAGGATAACTCGTGAAGCTTCATCGCATTGGCAGCGCGGCTGCAGTTCTTACCGTGGCAGCACTTGCCCTGACCGCTTGCGGTTCGGACAGCCCGACGGCCACGGCCGGAACCGGCGACGCCGGCAACTCGTCCGCAGGGGCAGTCTCCGGCACGTTGACCGGTAGCGGTGCTTCCTCGCAGAAGTCCGCCATGGAAGCCTGGAAGGCTGGCTTCGAGCAGGCCAACGCCGGCACCATGGTCCAGTACTCCCCGGATGGCTCCGGCGCCGGCCGCAAGGCCTTCCTGGCCGGAGGCGCGCAGTTCGCAGGCTCGGATGCCTACCTGAAGGACGAGGAAGTCGAATCCTCGAAGGAAATCTGCGGCCCCGAGGGCGCATTCAACGTCCCGGCCTACGTTTCCCCGATCGCCGTTGCCTTCAACCTTCCGGGCGTTGAGACCCTGAACCTCGATGCAGCCACCATCGCAAAGATCTTCAAGCTGGAAATCACCAAGTGGAATGATCCGGCCATCGCCGCGACCAATGAAGGCGTGGAGCTTCCGGACACCGCGATCACCGTGGTGCACCGCAATGACGAGTCGGGCACCACCGAGAACTTTGTCGACTACCTCGCGGCCGCCGCGAAGGACGTCTGGGACTACGAAGTCTCCGGCGACTGGCCCAAGGACCTCGCCAGCGAGAACGCCAAGGGCACCTCCGGCGTCGTGGCAACCACCACCGCCACCGAGGGTGCAATCACCTACGCGGACTTCTCCGCCGTTGGCAAGCTCGGCACCGTCAACGTGAAGGTCGGCGACGAGTTCACCGAGATTTCCCCCGAGGCAGCAGCCAAGGGCGTCGAGGCAGCCACCCCGGTCGAAGGCCGCGGCGCACTGGACATGTCCCTGGACCTGAAGCGCGACACCACCGAATCGGGTTCCTACCCGATCATCCTGGTCTCGTACCACGTGTTCTGCTCCACCTACAAGGACCAGGCCACGGTTGACCTCGTCAAGAGCTTCGGCGAATACGTACTCTCCGAGGAAGGCCAGAAGCAGGCTGCAGGCTCCGCCGGCAACGCCCCGCTGTCCGCCAAGATGAGCGAAGCCGCCATCAAGGCTGTCGACTCGATCAAGGTCGCGTCCTAACTTTGCACCCAGGCCTTCGGGGGAATATCGATGACTTTTCTTCGATATTCCCCCGAAGGCGCAGTAGCATCTGATTTGACCCCTCCATATCCCAGCGCGAACGGCCGTATGATCCCCCTTGCCGCTCGCTCAACTCCCTAAGGCTCACCCATATGACTACCAACGCGCTACGGCGCAGCGGATCCAAGGGACAGGCCGGAGACAAGATCTTCTCCGGAGCCGCGCTAGGCGCGGGCATCCTGATCCTCGTAACCCTCCTTGCGGTAGCGGTCTTCCTGCTTATCCAGGCGCTGCCCACCTTCACCGCCGACCCGACACTCGTCAGTGGCGGCGAAGGTTTCTTCAGCTACATCTATCCGATTGTCATCGGCACCGTGATCGCAGCGGCCATCGCCCTGCTCATCGCCACTCCGGTCGGCATCGCCGTTGCATTGTTCATCTCCCACTACGCCCCGCGCAAGCTGGCGGCGGGCCTTGGTTACGTCATCGACCTGCTGGCAGCCATCCCGTCGGTGATCTACGGCGCCTGGGGCTACCTGGTGCTGGCCCCGGCGCTGGTCCCCAGCTTCCAATGGCTGACCGCGAACCTCGGCTTCATCCCGATCTTTGAAGGCCCCGCCTCGCAGACCGGCAAGACCATCCTCACGGCCGGCATCGTGCTGGCAGTGATGGTGCTTCCCATCATCACCTCGCTGAGCCGCGAGATCTTCCTGCAGACCCCCAAGCTGCACGAGGAAGCCGCCCTGGCATTGGGCGCCACGCGCTGGGAAATGATCACCATGTCGGTGCTTCCCTTCGCCCGCCCCGGAATCATCTCGGCCGTCATGCTCGGCCTGGGCCGTGCACTGGGCGAGACCATGGCCGTGGCCCTGGTGCTCTCCACCGGCAGCCTGATCCCATCGCTGATCAAGTCCGGCAACCAGACGATTGCCGCCGAGATCGCCCTGAACTTCCCCGAGGCCTTCGGCCTGCGCCTCTCCGAGCTGATTGCGGCCGGCCTGGTGCTGTTCGTGATCACCCTGGTGGTCAACTTGATCGCCCGGGCAATCATCGCCCGCCACAAGGAATTCTCGGGAGCCAACTGATGAACACCGTTACCGCCAACAAGCTCCCCAACGATTCGCGCCAGCAGCCGGGCAAGCCTCCGGTTGCCCGCAAGCGAAACTCCCTGTCCAAGGGCCACCTGCCGCGCTGGGCCATCCCGGGCATTGCCGTGGGCGCACTGATCCTCGGCGCCGCGGCTTCCACCCTCGGTGGATTCTCCGTGGCAAGCTTCGCCATTTACACCGCAGTCATCTTCGTGGTGGCCTCCAGCGTCATCACCACCCTGGTGGAGGGGGCGCGCCGCGGCCGGAACGCCCTGGCCACCTACCTGGTCTATGCAGCCTTCCTGGTCGCGCTCATCCCGCTGGCTTCCGTGCTGTTCACGGTGCTGCAGAAGGGGCTGCCGGGCATCAACACCCACTTCCTGTTCCACTCCATGAACGGAATCACCGGCGCGGCCGACAACGCCAGCGTCGAAAACGGCACCCCGGTTCTCGGCGGCGCCTACCACGCGGTGATCGGCACGCTGCTGATCACGCTCTGGTCCACCCTGATCTCCGTTCCGGTGGGCATGCTGACCGCAATCTACCTTGTCGAGTACGGCAAGAACGGCCCGCTCGCCCGGGGCATCACCTTCTTCGTCGACGTGATGACCGGCATTCCCTCGATCGTCGCCGGTCTCTTCGCCACCGCGCTCTTCGCGGTGATCATGGGCCCCACCGCTCGCATGGGCATCGTTGCCGCCGTCGCCTTGAGCGTGCTGATGATCCCCACGGTGGTCCGCTCCACCGAGGAAATGCTCAAGATCGTCCCGAACGAGTTGCGCGAGGCGGCCTACGCGCTGGGTGTGCGCAAATGGCGCACCATTGCCAAGGTCGTCATCCCGACGGCAATCTCCGGCATCGCCTCCGGCGTGACCCTGGCCATCGCCCGCGTCATCGGCGAGACCGCACCGATCCTGGTCACCGCCGGTCTGGCGAACAACATCAACGTGAACGTCTTTGGCAACTGGATGGCCACGCTGCCGACGTTCATCTACTACCAGATCCTCACCCCGACCTCGCCGACCAACGTGGATCCCTCGATCCAGCGTGCCTGGGCTGCCGCACTGTTGCTGATCGCCATGGTCATGGTGCTCAACCTCGGCGCACGCCTGATCGCCGGCCTGTTCGCCCCCAAGAAGGGCCGTTGAGCCTCAAAGGCTCCGGACCCTCAGACACACAAACTTCCTAAGGAAAAAACACATGTCTAAGCGCATCGACGTCAAGGACCTCAACGTCTACTACTCCAGCTTCCTGGCCGTGGAAGACGTCAGCATCGAAATTGAAGCCAAGTCGGTGACCGCCTTCATCGGTCCCTCCGGCTGCGGCAAGTCCACCTTCCTGCGTACGCTAAACCGCATGCACGAGGTCATCCCCGGTGGCCGCGTCGAGGGCGAGGTACTCCTGGACGGGGACAACCTCTACGAAACCGGTGTCGACCCGGTCACCGTCCGCAGCCAGATCGGCATGGTCTTCCAGCGTCCCAACCCGTTCCCGACCATGTCCATCAGGGACAACGTGCTCGCCGGGGTGAAGCTGAACAACAAGAAGATCTCCCGCTCGGATGCCGATGGCCTGGTCGAGAAGTCGCTGCGCGGCGCCAACCTCTGGAACGAGGTCAAGGACCGCCTGGACAAGCCAGGCTCCGGGCTTTCCGGCGGCCAGCAGCAGCGCCTGTGCATCGCCCGCACCATCGCGGTGAAGCCGGAGGTGATCCTCATGGACGAGCCGTGCTCCGCCCTGGACCCGATCTCGACCCTCGCGATCGAGGACCTGATCAACGAGCTGAAGAACGACTACACCGTGGTGATCGTGACCCACAACATGCAGCAGGCCGCGCGCGTGAGCGACAAGACCGCGTTCTTCAACATCGCCGGCACCGGCAAGCCCGGCAAGCTGATTGAGTACGCCGAGACCACCACGATCTTCTCCAACCCCGGGGTCAAGGCCACCGAAGACTACGTCTCGGGCCGCTTCGGATAATTCCTGACTGCACTCGCCGCAGAAAAATTCGCCCGGGACCGAACAGGTCCTGCGGCGGTACCGGAAGGGGGATCTTCCGGGGATCCCTGGAGGGGGATCGCAACGGCGGAACCACGCGCATGAGTCTTGCGCGGGGTTCCGCCGTTGCCTTGTTTAACGCCCGGGGGAGCCATCGCTGATCGGGGGCCCGCGAGGATGCACGTGGAGCCCGACAGCGCGACCCGGGGAATGGGACCACCCGGCCGCACCGGAGGCATCGGGGGTGCCGCCGAAGCCTTGTGGCGGGGGCAGTGGCGCTTGTGCCGGCGCCAATGGCCGGAGGCGCTCGGAGGCGCCCCCCGGGCCCGGTGCAGGGGGCCAGGCGTCGAGGGTGGATCCGGTCAGGACGAAGCGGGCAAGAGCCGCCTAATAATCAGCTGACCAACGGATGAATGGCCAGGCTTAGGATGCCGCCGAGCAGCGAGCAGACTACGGGGGTGGCCACCCAGTGCCGCAGTACGCGCTTTACCTGCCGCCAGGTAACGGACTCGAACCGCTGGTTGGTGCCCGCCCCGACGATCGAGCTGGTCACCGCTTGGGTGGTGGAAATGGGCAGGTGGATCAGCATGGCACCCAGGAAGAGCATTGCGGCGGAGACCGATTGGGCCACCATGCCGCGCAGCGGGTCCAGGTTGACCAGGCGGTAGGCAAGGGTATGGGCGATGCGCCAGCCGCCAAAGAGGACCCCTGCCGCCAGGGCGGAAGCGCCCAGCAGCTGGGGGCCGAGCATGATGGTTCCGGGCTGCGCGGCGCCCGCCGTCACCAGGGCCAAGGTCAACATGGCGCCGGTGCGCTGGCCGTCCTGCAATCCGTTGCCCAGGGCCACCGCACACGCCGAGATGGACTGCCCCGCGCGGGATGCCCCGCTGACGTCGGACGCGGTGGAATGGCGCACCAGCCAGGTGGCGGGGATGACCAGGACGTATGACACGACGAAGGCAAAGACGGGAGTGAAGAGCAGTGGCAGCAGAACTCCGCCGGCAAGCATTCGCCAGGCGTCGTGCACCCCGTCGTCGCCCAGCAGGGCAGACGCGCCGCCCGCGCCGGCAAGGGCGGAAACCAGGGAATGCGTCGAAGACACCGGAAGTCCGCGCCACCAGCAATACAACGCCCAGGCGCCGCCCGCGAGCAATGCGGACAGCAGCAGTGCCAGCCCGGGAACCCCGCTCGGGACGTTCAGCTCGACGGCCGAAATCAGGTAGACCCCGAAAGAGGTGGAGAGCATGGTGCCAAGAAAGGTGAAGAACGCAGCCACCAGCACCGCATAGTTGGGGGTCAAAGCGCGGTTGCGCACGGCGACTGCGATTGAGTTCGAGGCATCGCGGAACCCGTTGAGGAACGCGAAGGCGCAGGTGAACAACAGCACCACGAACATCATGAAGGATTGGCCGGTAACCACGCCCGACTCAGGATTCCTTGACCAGGACGCGTCCCAAGTGGTCGGCCACGGCTCGCAGGGATTGGGAACAGGAGTGGAGCTGGTCAGCGACCGAACGGTGGCGAATGATGGTGCCTGCCTTGTTCAGTTCCCCGATCTCACCCAGCCACGTTTGGTGCGTTCGGTGCGCGCGCTTGGAAATGCGCACCAAATCAAGCCAAACGTCTTCCAGGTCGTCCAGTCGCTGGAGCTTGCCCAATGCCTCGGTGGTGAGCTCGGTCTGGCGGCCAATCAGTTCAAGCTGCTCGGCCGCACGATGTGAGAGGTGTCGCTTGCCCAGGTGCGCAATGAGGATGCCGCCTCCGCTGAGTTGCTCGACGGCCTCATGGAGCAGCCGCGAAAAAGTGTAAACGTCTTCGCGCGGCAACGGGTTGACGTAGCTGGTGCGCAAATGCGTCAGCACCGCGTAGTGCAGGTCGGTGGCCCTGGCTTCGGACGCGTCCAGCGCATCAAGCTGCACGGCGCGGTCTTCGCTGGAGCCCAGCATTTCGGAAAGAACCCCAACGCATAGGTTGACTTCGGAGGCCAGGTCGCGAAGAAGCCCAAGGCCGCGCATGTCCGAAGGGAACAATCTAAATTTCACGAGGAAACCACCGGATGGAAAGGAAAAAGCGGGACTCTGCCCAGTTTACGCATCCAAGGTGAACAAGCCCGCCCGGGGCGGTGTGAAGTGCGTCCCCGTGCCAGGGCGGGGAGTGAAGTTGGCGGTGCCGAACCGGGAGCGCCTCTCGGCGGAAGGCCGCTCGTAGCGGCTGAAAGTTGGAGCCCGGGGCTGCCGCGGTCCGGCACCGTGATTCCAGTTTTCTAGGAAACCGGCCCTCCTGTCAACACGCCGGCGCAGTATTCGCGCTCGGCGTGAAGGAACTCTCAGTCCAGTTCCCCGCGCCTCCAGGATGCGGCGGCGGCTTCCAAGTCCTCGGCGGTCTTCAACAGGGCATGGGCGCGACCGGTCATCAAGGCGGCGCGCTCCGGGTGCGAAAAATCGGCCGCATCCGCCTGTTCGGCTTGCCCCAGGGCTATGACCCGGCAGTACGCCGCGGTGCGTTCCAGGGCCACATCGAACTCGCCGTCAAAGGCGCCGGTGAGGATGGAGCTGGTCATGTTGCACAGTTCCTCGGCCCCTGGCGGTTCCGCGGCTCCTGCAACCACACGCGAGACCTGGGCCTGGCGGGCGCCGGCGGCGAAGAACGAGGCCATGGCCTCGGGATTGTTGACGGTTGCGGCGCGGATTGCGTACAGCCGCCACAGGGCGCCGGGAAGCGAGCGGGCGGGGGCCTTGGACCAAAGCTCGGCAATGACCTCCAGGCCTTCGTCCTCGGCGAGCCGCACCAGGCGCTCCCGGATCTCCGGATCGTCATTGAGTTTTCCTGCCTGCACCAATGCGTGGGCGGAGAGGTGCGCTGCCTCGGACACGCGCGCCGGATCGGCACCGCCCTCGAAGGGATCGAAATCCATGGGAGCGAACGGTTTGGGTTTGTGGTGCCGGAATGTGGTTGCCGGGGGAGTCAATGCTGGGTGGCCCTTCATGGGCTCGAGGATACTCTGCCCAGCTGGATACTTGCTCATCTCCGGGATGGGTGAGCCGTCGGGAGGGAGTCTGCGTGCCGGCAGGCTGGCAGCAGGAAAGCCCGCGGCGGGGCAAGCCCTGCGAACCCCACGTGTTCGGACACCAGTTGATTCCAGCAAGCTTGTCCAAGCGGGGCCGGATTATCCGCTAATATGGTGTTGGCTAAGTGCCAAGCGCGCCTTTAGCTCAGTTGGTAGAGCACTGGACTTTTAATCCATTGGTCGCGGGTTCGACCCCCGCAGGGCGCACAGAGAAGCGGTTCTGACTAGGAGAAATCTAAGTCAGAACCGCTTTCTGTTTAAGTCGTTGCCCCCAAATTCAAGGGAAACCCAACGAATTCGATTATCTGACTGGATCCGGGAGTGCCAGTTGATCTCGGACAATCTTCCTGCTGCCTGCACTTTCTCAACGACGTCGAGGGCCGAAGTCTCTGAACCGAAGATCCACAAGGCCCGATTCGCTTCGCATTCTTCTAGCTCGCTCAGATAGAAGTATGTGGGGTCCCAGCCGACCTTGAACTCGCTCGGCATACCGTTCAAGAACGTGGAGGACAGCTCGACCGGTCCGCTTTCAACAGGTTGCGTCAGTGGTCGTCCTCAACGGGCGTGCGCTGTTTGTGATGGCAACCGCCTTATTGCCGACATGCCCCCGGGGACCTGGAAGTCCGTCTGTGCTTCCGGCGCTTTGTGGTCCGCGGATGTGTAGGCTTGGAGCAGTATATTGCTGTTGTGTCCAGGACAGAGAGGCACGTTCATGGCCAGGATTGGGAAGTCGCTCCCGATTGCGGACGAGTTGGCCGCTGCGGCGGCGGGTGCCGCCGGGTTGCTCATGTCCGAGGCCACCGTGGCCGAAACGCTGAAACTTATCACCGCCGCGGCGAAGTCCAGCGTCCCCTTCGCCATTGGTGCCGGGGTAACGTTGATGGATGCCAATGCCCGTCCGACCAGTGCTGCCGCCTCGGACGAGGTCGTCGAGCAGGCCGATAGTCTGCAATACGATCTCGAGCAGGGTCCTTGTCTCTCCGCCTGGGCCACGGGCGAAACGGTGGTGGTCCAGGACATTGCCGCCGACGATCGCTGGCCCGAATGGTCAAGGTTGGTGGCGCCGCTGGCCGTCGCCGCCTCCATCAGCGTTCCGCTGAAATCCTCCTCCGAGTCCTTTGGCGCGGTGAAAGTCTATGCCGCCGAGCCCCAGGCCTTCACTGAGCGCTCTCGAGGTGTCCTGGAGCTGCTGGCCCGGCAGGCTTCGGTGTTGCTGGAGCATGCCATCACCGCGGAACAGGCCAAGAAGGTCAGTGACGAGTTGCGCAGTACCCTGTATTTGCGAGACGTCATTGGCATGGCCAAGGGCATCATCATGGAACGTCATGGCGTTGCCGCCGATGACGCGGTGCGGCTGTTGTTGAAGCAGGCCATCGCGGAGGGCCGGACCCTGGGCGAGTTTGCCGCCCGGTTAGTCGAGGCCGCCACCCCGCAAGGTGCCTAGCGACGGGGAACAGGCCATGGAGATGGATGACGATGATTTGCAGCTGAAGCAGCTGCGCCAGGCGCTGCCGCTTGCGGGCCTGACGGTGGGCGAGTTATGGCTAAAGTACTTCGGCCTTGGCGGGTCAGCCGGCCAATTCGAAATCGAGGCTTATCTTTTTGCCGCCCATGCGTTGCCCACGTTGGAGCGCGATCTGGTGGCCCACGCGATCAATGAACGCTTCATGGACCTGGACATGGATCTCAGGGTCCCGTACTCCACTGACCAGGACCCGGGAAAGACGGAAACCTAAATGGGCGCCCGAGGCCACGACGCACGCAGCCAAGACGAGCTGCAAGACCTGCTACTTGAGAGCGAGGGCTTCAGCGACTTCATGCTGGAGCTGGTGCTGATTGCCGCGGCGGGGCTGGGCAGCGGCAAGCCGGTGCTGTGTTCCATCACGGTGGAGCGCGAGGGCTTCCCGCTCACGGTGGCAAGCAGCGAGCTCGATGCCATGGTCCTGGATGAACGCCAGTACGCCTTTGACAATGGTCCCTGCCTGACCGCGCTGCGGCAGCAGCGCAAGGTCTTCATCCCGGAAATGGACGAGTCGAGGACTTGGCGGGATTATGCGCGGGAGATCGGCTCCAGCGGAGTGCATGCCATCCTCGCGGTCCCCGTGGAAGCCGGCAGCGGCACCCAGGCCGCGCTGAACTGCTATGCCCGCGAACCCGGAATAATGGATTCGGACTTTGTTTCCGCAGTGGAGGCCTTCGCCGGATCGATTTCGCGCATCCTGCGCTTGGCCCTGCGATTCCACCTGCCTGCCCTGGCCGGCGCCGACCTCGGTTCGGAGCTGCGGGCCCGCGGGCTGGTTGACGGGGCGGTGGCGGTGATCATGGTCCGGGACAAGTGCAGCCGTGCCGAGGCTTTCGCTCAATTGAGTCGCTCGGCATTCTCGGCGAACGTGCGCCTCGGCGACAGGGCGATCGAGGTCCTGCGTGAGGCGCGACGCGCCCGGGGGATGGAATAGTCCTTCGTCCCTTGCCCGGGACCAGGGCAAGATGGCAGCGGCACGAAACCGGGAATTTTCCGGCTCCGTGGCCGGACAACCCCAAAACCTCGTTTTTGAGGGTTCCGGCCTCGCGGACTTCCTGGAGCAGCTGTGCGGATTCTCCGCCGTGCGGGCGTCGGCCGTGCTGCCGGCCCACCGAATATGCCAATGCCCTTGGCAACGGGCTGACCCGCTGGCCGGAGTAGGCCGGGGCTCACCGCGGTCCCGCCGTCCGCAGGGGCATGCGGCTCAGGCACAAGGTCCACCCGCCCGCCGGCGCTATGGCTCGCCGCGCGTCAGCATGAGTATGCGGATCCGCAGCAGACCCTGAGGTCGCGCACCCATCGATTTGGCGTCAACATGGGACGGCGGGTCGCTCCCGGGAAGAGGCGTTCAAGTTCTCTTCGCGGGCGGCTTCCATCCGCAACCAGAAAGGCGTGGTCCTGGCCACCGGACTCGCGGACACCCTGACCGCGAAACACGTCAAGACCTACTTCGGGCGAGGCCTGGGAGCCGGCTAGATGTCGGTGCCGTAGCCCCGCAGCAGGAAGGAGTGTGGCAGCGCGGGCAGGCGGTGGGTGCGGATTCCCTGGAATTCCTCGCACCGGCCACACCAGCATTCAACGTCCCAGGCCGAGGGCGCGGGCCCATGCGGTGGTACTGGCCTGACCTGTTCAAAGACCAAGTACTTGTCGCTGTGGCAGGTTCCGCAACTGATCGGCGGCACGCTCTCCTGCGTCGATGGTGAGACCAAGGTGATTTTGGCGGTGTCCGCGGGTAGCTCGCTGCGACGTTGCGGGGTGGCGAACAATTGCTGGATGGTCATGAGCCCTGTCCTCGAATTTCCGATACGCGGATGACGTGCTTCCCGGGGTCTGGAGAACCACGTGCGGCCGACAAAAACCCCGCCGGCCGATCGATAAATCGATTATGCCCAACACGTGTTGCCGAATTCAAGGGGATTTCACCTCGTGCCCCGCGGTGTCCGGACCCGCCATCCGCCCCGCGGGGTCCCGGGCGTGGCGCGGGCCAGGGGCCGGTGTGGCCCGGGGCTGAAAGCGACGAGGCTGGCGGCGGTCGGATCCGTGGAGGCTACGGGAGGGCCACGATGCAAACAATCCTTCCCGAGGCGGATAACAAGTGGCACAGTAAAAGGGAAAGGTAGCCATGGTGCGGGCGGGCACTTTCGTCGAATGGCTGCGCAGACCCGGAAGTAAGGGGACCAGCGATGGATAGCGACCAACTGACCAGCGTCGGCGAGTACCTCTATGGGAAGGTGCTGGATACCGAGCAGATTGAGGGGTTTCTCAATGCGCTGACGCACGTGGCGGTGCAGGAACTTTCCGGCGGGGACCCGGGGCGGGTGCTGTGCGGGATCACGCTGGTGCGCCGCCACCGCGCGGGCACGGTGGCCAGCAGCAGCCTCGAGGCCCAGGAAGTGGACGAGGTCCAGTACGGCTTGGGCGAGGGGCCGTGCCTCACCGCTGCCCGGGACCGGGGCTTGGTCCTGGTCCCGGACTTGCGCGTGGAACATCGCTGGCCGAGGTATGTCGGGCACATGGTATCCCGGGGGATTGGCTCGGTGCTGGCGGTGCCATTCGATCTACAGGACGGGGACGGCGCCGCATTGAACTTGTATTCGCGCCAGGTCCACGGGTTCGACCCCCGGCAGGTCGAGGCCGCGCGGGGATATGCGGACCAGGCGTCCACCGCGCTGGCCTTGGCGCTCCAGGTGGCCAGGCACCGGGAGGAAGCTGAACAGTTGCTGGAGGCGATGAAGGCACGCACCACCATCGACCTGGCTGTGGGAATCGTCATGGGGCAGAACCGGTGCTCGCAGCAGGAGGCCTTCGGCATCCTGCTGGCAGCGTCCAACAGCCGCAACATCAAGCTGCGCGACGTGGCGGCCGCCGTGGTCGGCTCCGCGACCCCCGAGGCCCCCGCGACCCATTTCGACAGGTAGCCGCCGCCGCAAGGACCCTCTGCGGCGTTCTCCGTGGGGGCAGTGCCCGCCCGGGGAGGATCTGGCCAGTGATCCTCGCGACGGCGGAGCAGGTGCCGCACTGCCGCGGACGGCAGCGATGGCGGGCCTCATTCGGATGCTATCCGCTCTGGCCTAGGTCGGCGCGTGCAAGGCGCAGGTGCCGCGGGATGCCGGGCGGCCGCGAGGAACTCCCGCACGGCGCGGGCAGGAATGCGGAAGGACTTACCGAAGCTCACCGCCGGCAGCTTGCCCTCCTGCACCAGGTCGTACACGGTCATCCTTGGCACGCGCATCGCGGCGGCGGCCTCGGCCATCCGCAGGTATTCGGTGTCCCCGGGGGGCTAGTGGTTGGAGCATGTCATCCCCCAATCCATGTAGCCTTCATCATCCCCCCGGCTGAACGACTGGTCCGGAGGCACCGTTCAGGGGACCTGCTGGGTTCCCATCGTAGGCGCGGTTTCGGCGGCGCTTCAATGTTTTGCACACCCACCCGGCGGGGCATTCTGCACGCCTTGAGCCCTTGAAAATCTGCCGCACATTCCTAGCCCGCCGGATACGGTCGGTCACTGGGCAGGGCGGCCAAGTGCACCGTCTTCGTTGCCGACCACGGCTACCATCGCGACCTTGCCGAACAGGATCGGACGGCCTTGGCAGTCGGTCTCTGAGATTTCGGCATCCAGCCTCTCCAGCACCCGCTGGGCCAGGCTGGAGGGGTGTCCCACCCAAATCGGGACGGCCGGCACCAGGATTTGTGCAGCCATGAGCTTGTCCCGGATGACGGGCGCGGGTTTACAGTGGTGGTCGCGGACTGCTACAAATGTCGACAACTAATCCATTGGCCGGGGGGTCGACCCCCGCGGGGCGCACAGAACTACCTATCCCCGCTCTCCTCGTGAGGGCGGGGATCATCTGTTTCCTGGATCCCCGATCCATGGTGAGCCGCAGCAACAATCTTCACCTGGCCTGCCGTCGAACGGTTTGCCGGAGCGCAGCCACTGGGATGGCATTCGCAGAAGCGGTCGATGTTGCGCAGGACACATTGGTGCGGTTATGGTTGCATCGTCAGGCGGAACGTTTCTGAAGTTCCTGCCGTCGCTCTAAAAATGGGCGAAATCCGGGTTCGCTGCCCGAAGACGAATATGGCCTTAGTTCTTTTTGCTGCATTCGAAAGTCACAAAAAATGTCTACAGTTTCCGCTGCCGTTTCCCGCGCCCTCCTAACCTGCACTTCCGAGATCTTCGGAGTCATGGGGAACGGAAATGCCCACTTCCTTGACGCCGCGCTCCGCACCGGGTTCCGCTTCACCGCGGTACGCCACGAGTCGGCCGCCGTTACTGCCGCCGACGCCTACTTCCGCATCACCGGAAAGCCTGCCATCGCCACCACCACCTACGGTGCAGGGTTCAGCAACGCCATCACCCCGCTGGCAGAGGCCGCCAAGGCCAGGATCCCGATGGTGCTTGTCACCGGGGACCAGCCCTCCACCGGCGCCCGCCCCTGGGACATTGACCAGGGCGCCATCAACGACGCAGTGGGCGCCACGACCTTCGTGGTTGATGCGCAGCGCCCGATGGCCATAGCGTTCGAGGCGGTCGGCCACGCCCTGCGCGAGCGCACCGCGGTGGTGCTGTCGATTCCCTATGACATCGTTGCCGACGAAGCTGCCGAAGAGGGCCCGCTGTCGTTGGGCGACTTCGCGTTGGATCCCGGTTACCCGGCCGCCGCACCGGAACTGCTCACCCAGGCGGCCGCCGCCCTGAACGAGGCCAGGCGTCCGTTGGTGCTCTATGGCCGCGGGGCACGGCTGTCCGGTGCGGCGCAAGCAATCACCGCGCTCGCCGATTCCCTGGGGGCACTGAGCTCAAGCACGGTGCTCGCGCCAAACCTCCTGGCCGACCGCCACGGGGACTTGGGGATCGCCGGCGGGTTCTCTTCCGGGGAAACCGCCGCCCTCATCCACGAAGCCGACGTGGTGCTGGTGCTCGGGGCCGGGCTGAACCAGTTCACCACCCGCTTCGGGGAGCTTTTCAACGTCGGCGCCCAGGTGATCCAGGTCGATGTGGCCACCGCCGCAACGAGCCCGCGGGTTGACGTGTTCCTCCGGGCCGACGTGGCAGCGGTTGCCGATTCCCTGCTGCCGCTGGTGCGCGGGCGCCACGGCGGCCTGCGCTGGGTGGATGAGGTGGGCGACCGGTTGGCGAGGGTCAACGACCATGCGCCCGGCGACGAGGCGGCACCGGACGGATTGCTCGATCCGCGGTCGGTGGCGCGTGCCCTGAACGCGATCATGCCCGCGGACCGCGTGGTGGTGCAGGACGGCGGGCACTTCATCGGCTGGGGCCCCATGTACTGGGATGTCCCCGGGCCGCATGCCCTGAACCTGGTGGGCACCGCCTACCAGAGCATTGGGCTGGGCCTGGCCTCCGCAGTGGGTGCCGGGGCCGCGGCACCGGAGTCGACGATCGTGCTGGCCAGTGGCGACGGCGGCTTCCTCATGGGCCTGGCGGACCTCGAATCCGTCATTCGCACCGTGCGCAGCGGCATCGTCGTCATCTACAACGACGCCGC
Organism: Paeniglutamicibacter sp. ZC-3; assembly: GCF_025847175.2. Classification (NCBI taxonomy): domain Bacteria; kingdom Bacillati; phylum Actinomycetota; class Actinomycetes; order Micrococcales; family Micrococcaceae; genus Paeniglutamicibacter; species Paeniglutamicibacter sp. ZC-3. The sequence continues at coordinate 28,843 of NZ_JAOYTG010000012.1, forward strand.
CTACGGGGCGGAGATCCACCAATACGGATCCATCGGGCTGCATGAGGGGCCCATGCTGATTCCCGAGGTCGACTTTGCCGCCGTGGCGCGCGGGCTCGGTGCCTCGGCCACGAAAGTGCGCAGCCTGGAAGACCTAGCCGGGTTGCGCGACTGGGTCGCAGCGGGGGCCGACGGGATCCATCTGGTGGACTGCCGCATTTCCCCGGATGTTCGGGCACCGTACATGGAGGAAGTCCTCGAGGCCAACCGCAAGGCCGCCGGCGTTCGCGGCTGAGCCTTCCGGCCGTACGGGGCGGGCCGGTGGGTTTCGCCGACAGAAAAACCCCTGACTGGATAAAATACCGACCTACCGGAAAGTAGGTTCCACCCCTAATGTGGAATGGTGCGACATTCGATCCGGACGGCCCTGGCCGCCGCAACACTCATCGCCTTGGGGGCGGCAGGTACCCTCCCTGCGCAGGCGCACCCAACGGCCGAAGCACGGTCGATCTCCGTGCAGCCGCGCTCGGCAGCCCCCATTCCCTATGCCGAAGGGCGTGACGTCATGGCACCCTCCCTGCGTGTGGCGACGTTCAACGCCGCGCTGAACCGGCCGCAGCCCGGCCAACTTGCGCTGGACCTCTCCACCCCGCTGGACGCCCAGGCGCAGGCGGTGGCGGAGATTGTGCAGCGCAACTCACCCGACGTGCTGCTGCTCAACGAATTCGACTACGACCCGGAGGGTGCCGCCGCGGAAGGCTTCAAGCGCAACTACCTGGAGCGCAGCCAGGGCGGACAGGATCCCATCTACTACCCCTACAAGTATCTGGCCCCCTCCAATACGGGGATCCCCAGCGGTGCGGACCTCGACGGGGACGGCATTGTCGGCGGCCCCGCCGACGCCCTGGGCTACGGGGAGTTCGAGGGCCAATATGGCATGGTGCTCTTCTCCAAGCACCCCATAGAGGCCGCGAAGATCCGTACCTTCCAGAAGTTCCTGTGGAAGGACATGCCGGACTCGCAAATGCCGACCCGGCACTACGGCGAGCTGGTCCGCGGCGTGCTGCCCCTGCCCAGCAAGTCCATGTGGGATGTGCCGATCACCGTGGGGGACAAGACCATCCACGTGATTGCCGCCCACCCCGCCCCGCCGGTCTTCGATGGCCCGGAAAAACGCAACAGGGCGCGCAACCACGACGAGATCCGGCTCATCAACGACTACCTGGGCGGGGAAGGCCGCGGCGAGTACATCTATGACGATTCGGGCAAGCGCGGAGCGCTGGAGCCCGGCAGCGACTTCGTGGTGCTGGGGGACTTGAACTCCGACGCCGGCTCGGGGGACTCCGATCCGGCGGCCATCACGAAGCTGCTCGGCAACCCGCTGCTGGTTGATCCGCTGCCGGCCGCTGCCGAGCGCACAGGGGACCGCGAAGCCAGGGGCATTGCGGGCATTACCGGCAGCGCCCTGGGCACCGCCGACTTCGGCCGGGGAAGTGCAGGGGTGCTGCGCGTGGACTACGTGTTGCCCTCGGCAACGCTGCCGGCGCGGGGTTCGGGTGTCTACTGGCCGGGAGCCGGCCAAGACGGTGCCGGGCTTGTCTCCGGCTGGCCGCCGGCCAGCAGCGACCACAGACTGGTCTGGGTCGACGTCACCGTATCCGGCTGATCCCCGGCAACCTATCGGCAACGGCCGGGACCCCGGTAAAAATCGGGGACCCGGCCGTTGAATTGGTTTTCCTGCCTGTCAGGAAACCCTGTGGTCGCCACGCGACTCGACTGCGGAGGCCGGCGTTTCCTCTGGGGTGCCAAGGCCCCCGGCCAGGCGGCGCCTGGAACGGCGCTGGGCCACGGCGTTGAGCACCCCGATCGCCACGGTGAGCCCGAGGGTGGCGAGCAACTGGGTGCGGGACGCCGGATCGAAGAGCGCCAGCACCACGATCCCGGCCAGCATCGCCAGCGCCAGGATCGAGAGGTGCGGGAAGAGCGGCATCCGCACCGGCAGGTGGATGCTCGGGTCCCTGTCCGCACGGATGCGCAGGATGAGCTGCGAGAGCGCAATGAATCCCCAGGTGACCAGCAGCGTGGAACCCACGGCGTTGAGCAGCATCGGCATCACCAGATCCGGCGCGAGGTAGTTCATGACCACCGCGATCGTGCACAGGATGACCGAGGCGCTCACCGCCACGTACGGCGTCTTGTTCCGGTTGCGGACCTGGATGACCCGCGGGGCGATCCCGCGCTCGGAGAGCGAAAGCAACATGCGCGAGGCGGCATAGATGTTCGCGTTCATGGCCGAGAGCAGGGCGATGACCACCACCAGCGCCATGACGGAGTCGATCCACGGGATGTGCGCGAAGGTGAGCACCGCAACGAACGGGGAAGCGGCAAGCTCCGGCGAATACCAGGGCAGCACCGAGACCATCACCAAGGCGGAGCCCACGTAGAAGACCAGCACGCGGAACAGGACCCCGCGCACGGCCTTGCGGATGGAGGTTCGCGGGTCATCGCTTTCGGCCGCGGCAATGGCCACGATCTCGATGCCGCCGAAGGCGAAGATGACCATCAGCAGCCCGGCGCACAGCCCGACCACGCCGTTGGGCAGGAAGCCGTCGTGGGCCACCAGGTTGGAAAGGCCGGTGGCTTCGACGCCCGGAACCAACCCGAGGATGATGGCCACGCCGATGCCAAGGAACGCCACAATAGCGGCGACCTTGAGGAAGGAGAACCAGTACTCGAATTGGCCGAAGCGTGCCACGTTGGCCAGGTTGACGGCGGTCAGCAGGGCCAGGAAAACCAGAGACCAGGTGCCCTGCGATACCCCGGGGAGCCATCCGCCGACAATGGCCGCGGCACCGGTGGCCTCGGCGGCGATGACGATGACGCCCTGGATCCAGTAAAGCCATCCGATGATGGCCCCGGCGTTGGGGCCCATGGCCTTGGTGGCATATACGGAGAAGGATCCGGACGAGGGGTTCGCCGCGGCCATTTCGCCGAGCATGTTCATGATCAGGATGACCAGGAAGCCGGCCAGGGCGAAGGCCAGGACGATGCCCGGCCCGGCCACGGCAACGGCCTGCCCGGAACCGATGAACAGGCCGGCGCCAATGGCGCCGCCCAGGCCCATCATGGTGATCTGCCGGGTGCTCAGGCTCGCGGGCCTCGGGGCGGTCTGGGTGTTAGACATGGGCGGGGGCTTCCTGCAGTGCGGAGATGACGGCGGTGGCGATGGCCGCGTTGGCTTCTGGGGACCCGATGGAGATCCGGATGCCCTCCCCGGCAAAGGCGCGTGCCCAGATGCCGGCGGCCCGTAGTCCCGCATCGACGGCCTCGGTGTCATCGCCGGTGGACAGCCAGATGAAGTTGGCCTGGGATTCGGTGACGGTGACTCCGGCTTCGCGCAGCGTGGCCAGCAGGGATTCGCGGGCGGTCACCAGATCGTCAATGCGTACCTGGAGTTCGTCTTCATGTTCCAGGGACAGCACCGCGGCGCGCTGGGCCAGCGCGGTGACCCCGAACGGTACGGCGGTCTTGCGCAGGTTTGCAGCGACCGCGGGAGGCGCCACGGCGTAGCCGATGCGCAGCCCGGCCAGCCCGTAGGCCTTGGAGAAGGTGTGCAGCACCGCGATGTTGGGGTAGCGGTGGAAGAAGTCCAGGCCGATGGCCGAATCGCGCGCGGTGTTGAAGTGGACGTAGGCCTCGTCGATGACCACCAGCACGTGTGCCGGGACCTTGGCCATGAAGGCGTCCACGGCCGCGGCGTCAACCACGGTGCCGGTCGGGTTGTTGGGGTTGCAGATGAAGACCAGCGCGGTGCGCTCGTTGATGGCCTCCGCCATGGCGGCCAGGTCGTGGGCCCCGTCGGCATCCAGCGGCACCATCACCGGAGTGGCCCCGGCGACATGGGCGAGGATGGGGTAGGCCTCGAAGGAGCGCCAGGCGAAGACGACCTCGTCGCCGGGATTGGCGGTCGCGTGGATCAACTGGCCGGCGACCTCAACCGACCCGGCTCCCAGGGCAATGGTCTCCGGTTCCACGCCGAGGCGGGCGGCCAGCGCACCGACAAGTTCGGGGGCAGCGGCATTGGGGTATTGGTTGATGGTGCCCAGCTCGGAGGAAAGGCCCGCGATGACGGAGTCCAGCGGCGGATACGGGTTTTCGTTGGAGGAGAGCTTGAAGGCCTTCTGGGCCGCACCCGGTGTGGCACCCTGCCTGTAGGCCGGGATCGAGTCAAGGGAAGTGCGCTGGGCGAGGGTCATGGGTGGGTGCCTTTCGAAAAACAAGCTGCTCGCACGTCGCCGGTGACGCGCCTCACAAAAGCTACGAAAATGAGCTTCGGCCGGTCAAACGCCCGGCAAAAGACCGCACAGGTTGTACAGAAAGATCAGTGCGCGTGGTGGATCACTGGACATTGTGCCCAATGTTTTTTCTAGCCGCATTCAGGGTACCGCCATTGCGCAGCGAGTTGCTTCGCAAGCGGTTGCCCGGCTCTGCGGGGGACTCTGGATTGTGCAGCGCTGCATCCCGCGCCAACGGGATGACCCGGTTCTCGAAGTGCGTTGCCAGCACGATGGAGGAGGCGGAGCGGCCCATGCCCTCGGTGGCGGAGATTGCATCGATGACCCGCTGCAGGTCGGCGGTGGAGCGGGCCACGATCTTCACCAAAAAATCGCTGGATCCCGAGACGGTGTGCAGCTCGAGGATCTCCGGGATCTGCTCGAGCTTCTCGGCCATTCCGTCGTGGCCCAGGTTCTGCTGGATCTGCAGCGAACAGAAGGCGGCGACCGGATAGCCCATTGCGGCTGCATCGATTTGCGGGGCGATGCGCGTGATCACCCCGGATTCATGCAGCCGGTTCAGCCGGTTTTGCACCGTGCCGCGGGCAACTCCCAGGCGCTTGGAACACTCCATGACCCCGATGCCGGGAAAGTCGGTGAACAGCTCGATCAGTGACACGTCCAACGAATCGATTCTCATGCGCCCCAGTATGCGGCTGAAGCCGCCTTGCGCGCGAATCGGCCGGCGGGCACGGGTTACGGTGGATGAATGGATGAGGGAATCTATTCCCGGCCGGCGGGCCGGCGGGCGGGCACCGACCTGGTCATGATGCTGCATGGCTACGGCTCAAACCCGGAACGGATGACGGGTTGGTTCGACGAGCTTCCGCCGGATGCCACCGGGGTGGCGTTGCGCGGGCCGATGGAGGTCGGAGGGGACCGGGGTTGGTTCCTGCTCGATTACTTCCTCGCCAATGACTTTGCCAAGGTGGTCTCCGCTGCACAGCAGGTGTTCGATTGGCAGGACAGGTATGCCCGCGGCTATCGCTCGATCAGCCTGCTGGGGCATTCGCAGGGAATGGCCATGGCCACGACGCTGCACCGGCTGCGGCCGGGAAATTATGCCACGATCACGGGACTTAGTGGCTTTGTACTCTCCAACGAGCTGCTTTCCCTTACCGACATCGTTCCGGAGCCCGGGGAAGCGGTTCCGTTTTTCTGGGGCAGGGACCCCTTCGACCTGGTGATCAACCCCGATGCCGTCGCGTACACGGGGCAATGGCTCGACGAACACACGGCCCTGACGTCCCGCACTTACCCGGAGATGGGGCACGGCTTCGGTGCCGACGAGCGCCGCGACGTGCGCAACTTCTACCGGCACTACCTCGCGGCCAAGCCAACGGCGTGATTCCCGCCCGCTGCACGCACAATCAACCGGATGGTTGATCCGGCCGGGGGCGCATCCGGGCACAGTGGATGGTGAGATGCGGCAAGGCCTCGTGCCCGAGGGCCCTGTCGGCACAACCATTGTTTGCCCGGGCACCAGCGAAAGGAACCACAACGCCATGATGCGCCTGATGTACACCGCCTTTGTCTTTGGAATCACCGGAGTCCTCTCGGGCCTCTATTACCGCGAGCTGACGAAGGCTAGCGACGTCGCTGACCGTTCGGCATCCCAGCTGCCGCTGGTGCACACCCACCTGCTGGTGCTCGGCTTCGTGTTCCTGCTCATCATGTTGGCGTTGGAGCGGCTCTTTGCCATTTCCGCCGCCGCTCCGCGGGCCTTCACCTGGTTCTACTGGATGTGGACGACCGGCGTTGCGGTGACCGGTGGCATGATGCTTGTCAAGGGGACGCTGGTGGTGTTGGGCAAGGATGCGAGCTCGGCCGCCTTCGCCGGCATTGCCGGTTTGGGACACATCTCCTTGAGCGTTGCGGTCATCCTCCTGTTTGTTGCCTTGCGGGCGGCCCTCAAGGCCGCTGAAACCTCCGGGTCGGCCGCGCCGGCGCTCGCCGGGCGCTAGCCGAAACAAGACTGGCTTCGGCACCCTGGGCGCGGAACCCTCCTGGCCAAGAGTGTTCCGTGCCGCAAGCGCATCAGCTTGGGGCTTGGCGCAGGCGACTGGATAGGGGGTGCGTTCGCTGGCTGCAACAGCTTGGTGTCCAGGGGAACTGAAGGACCCTGGCGAAAAGGGCGGGGACGCCTCTGAAGGGCCGCGGCGACGGGGTTGGTGCCGGCCATCATGGAGCGCCTCCCCGCGACTTCGGCGGCTTTCTGGGTGACCCCGAAGCAAAACCCCGGGCGGACTACAATCCATATGCGATTCGTCCCAATGGGGCCGCAATGGGTATTTCTGTTTACTGGATCACGGCACCTAGTGTGGAGGGTCACCGTTTGCAACACCCAGGAGCCCCCATATGTCAGCAGAAGCCCCAGTCCGTTCCGACCCGGGAGAGCCCGCGGGATCGATACGCGAAACGGCCGAAACGGCCGACTCGTTCGACACCGGTCCCCGCCGCAACCTGTGGGCATTGCTCGGCGGCCCGCTCGCCGGATTGGTCTTGGCCCTTGTCCTGCCTTCTAGCCTGGCCTTCGAGGGGCGGACCGTTGCCGGATGTGCCCTGTGGATGGCCATCTGGTGGATGACCGAGGCAGCGCCGATCCCGGTGACCTCGATGCTTCCATTGGTTCTTTTCCCGCTGTTTGGGATGGACACCATGGAGAATGTCGCTGCCCCGTATGCCTCGTCCGTGGTGTTCTTGGTGCTGGGTGGGGTGATTCTCGGCCTGGCGACGGAGAAGAGCCAGTTGCATCTGCGCATTGCGCTTCTGACCATCAGGGCGATGGGAACGAAGCCAAGCCAAATCGTCTTCGGCATGATGCTTGCCTCCGCCTTCATCTCGGCATGGGTTTCCAATACCGCGACGGCCGTCATCATGGTGCCGATTGGCGTGTCCATCCTTCAGCTGGTGCGCAGCATTGACAAGGATGCCGTAGACACGAAGTTCGCCGCCTCGATGATGCTCGGCATTGCCTATGGTGTCACTGTCGGCTCGATGGCGACCCTGATTGGGCAGCCGCCGATGGCCCTGATGAAGGCCTATATGGCATCGGAGCTTGGATACGACATGGGATTCGGCCAATGGATGCTGGTGGGCGTCCCGTTTGCCGCCGTCATGCTGGTGTTGGCGTGGCTGGTCCTGACAAAATTGGTGTTCCGCAGCTCCATGACCGAAATTCCCGGCGGCGCCGATCTGATCCGCGACGAACTGGCCAAGCTGGGCAGGATGACGACCCCGGAACGCCGCGTTTCGGCCATTTTCGCGGCCGCGATCTTCTGCTGGGTGGCTGTTCCGTTCATTGCAGCCATTCCCGCGGTCGAGGCCGCGCTGCCGTTCTTGGGCAAGATCTCGGACACCCAGGTGGCGATGGCCGCAGCCATCGCCTGCTTCCTGGTCCCGGCGCAGAAGCGTTCGGAGGCCAAGGGGTCTGCCCCGTTGCTGGGCTGGGGCTCGGCGCGCGATATCCCGTGGGGCCTGCTCCTGCTCTTCGGCGGAGGGCTCAGCCTGTCGGCCATGTTCACGCAGACCGGCCTCTCCCAGTGGATCGGCACTCAAGTTGGTGCCCTGCAGGGTATGCCGCCTGTAGTCATCCTGCTTATTGCGGCCATTGTTGGTCTGGGCTTGACGGAGCTGACTAGCAATACCGCCACAGCCGCTGCATTCTTCCCGATCATGGGCGCCGTGGCCGTGGGCATCGGCATGGACCCGGTGCTGATGACGATCGTGATGACGCTCGCGGTCTGCTCGGCATTCATGCTTCCGGTGGCAACGCCATCCAACGCCGTGGCCTTTGGAACGGGAGAAGTCTCCATCAAGCAGATGGTCCGTGCCGGCGTCTGGCTGAACCTTGTGGCGATCGTGCTGATCGTCGTTACCCTGTACACGTTGTTGCCGCTCGCGTTCGGTATCTCGATCTGACACCCTGCTGATTTTTTGCGGGCCCAACAGGATTTGCTTCCTGTCGGGCCCTCGGCATTCCAGCATGGTGCTCCGCGGCCGACGGTGGCCGTTCCGGCCCTCGCGTTGGCGCCGGATCGATCGGCCACGGGGCACGGTCGGTTCGCGCCGCTTATGCCGAGCGAAAATTCCTTACGTCGATCCGCAATGTACCCATAGAGTGGGAGGCAGGATGAAAAAGAACCCCATTACCTCCAGTGTCATCGGCCCGGACGGCAAGCCCAAGCCCGGGGTGCAGAGCGCCGTCATGAAGGCCGTCAGTGTGCAGCGCCCGTTGGTCCTGGCCTATTTGCGCCGCCTGCGCCGCAAATACCCTGCCCACACCGCGGCGGAGCTGGCCAAGCTCGTCGAACGCGACTACCTGCTGGCCATCACCGGATCCGGTGCGGCAGTTGGTGCGACGGCAGCCATCCCCGGTGTCGGAACAGTCGCTGCCCTGGGCTTCTCCGCGGCTGCGACCATCGGCTTCCTTGAGGCGAGCGCGCTCTATGCGCAGTCGCTCGCCGAACTGCACGGCATCACCACCGAAGACCCGGACAAGGCCCGGCTGCTGGTCATGGCGATACTCATGGGGGACGAGGGAAGTTCGATGATTTCCGCACTGACGCACCAGGTTGCGGGACGCGGCGCCGGACCCGTCCAGGGATGGGCAGCAATGTTTGGGGCCAACAAGCCCTCCAGCTTGTGGGTGACCATGCAGAAAACCATGCAACGAACGTTCCTGAAGAAGATGCTTGCCACCCAGGGGGCTTCGATGCTGGGGCGGGCGGTTCCCTTTGGCATCGGTGCGGCGGTGGGCGGATTCGGCAACCGGTTCCTGGGCAAGAAGGTCATCGAAGCGGCCTCCCTTGCCTTTGGCACCCTGCCCACGACCATCCCCGGCCAGTTGGTCAGCGAGGGGGAGCGTCTCGAGGCGCACGCCGAGGTCGAAGCCGGCATCGAAGCCGAACGTCGGCGACGCGGAACCATTCTCGAGGCCGGCGAGGAAAGCTAGCGCAGCAGTGCGTTGGCCAAGGTGAAGATGGCCAGACCGGCCAGGGAGCCAACCACGGTGCCGTTGATGCGGATGAATTGCAGATCCCGTCCGACCTGAAGCTCGATTTTTTCGCTGGTCTCCCTGCCATCCCAGCGGGCGACGGTGTCGGTGATCAAAGACGTGATCTGTCCGCTGTAGTTTTCCACGACATAGACCACGGCGTTCGCCACCCACCCGTTGACCTTGGCTGCCAGCCGGGCATCGTCACGCAGCCTCGCGCCGAAGTCGCGGATTGCCGCAATCATGGACCTGCGCAGCTCGGAACCGGGGTTTTCCATCGCATCGACGAGTGCGGCCTTGATGGATGACCAGCTGGTGGCGGCCAATTCGCGCAATTGCGCATCGCCAAGGAGCGAGTGCTTCATGGCCTCGACCTTGGCAATCATTTCCGCATCGGACTGCATGTCCGCGGCAAACCTCTCCAACCACCGATCGATGCTCGAGCGCATGGAATGGTGCGGGTCGCTCCGCACCGACTGTACGTACTTCTGCAATTCGCGGTGAAGCTTTTCACCCAGCAGCGTGTCAACCATCGCCGGGACCCATGAGGGCGAGCGCTCGGCGACCAGGGAAACGACCATCTCGCGGTTGTCCACCACCCACTGCCCTGCCCGTTCGGCCAAAAGATCCACTGCCGGCTTGTGGTGGCCGTCGGCAACCACCCGCTCCATGATCCGGCCCAAGGTCGATGACCATTCGGGGGCAAGCATGTGCTTCTTGGCCAGGGATTCCAGCAGCGCCAGGACATCACGGTCATCCAGGACCTCGAGCATCGCCCCGATCACCGTGGAGGCCTCTTGGGCCACCCGGGTGGCCGAGTCCTCCTTGGCCAGCCAGCCGCCGACAGTGCGCGAAACATCGAATTGCTCCAACTTTGTGCCGACGACATCCCGGGAAAGGAAGTTCTCCTGCACGAACTGCCCCAGGCTCTCGCCGATCTGGTCTTTCTTGCGCGGGATGATCGCCGTGTGCGGGATCTTCAGCCCCATGGGGTGCTTGAACAGTGCCGTGACGGCAAACCAGTCGGCCAGCGCGCCGACCATTCCCCCCTCGGCGGCTGCCCGCACATACTCGAGCCACGGATAGCGGTGCTGCAGGGCGAAGGCCACGGCAAAAATCACCGCCATGATGACCAGCAACCCCGTGGCGAGTCGTTTCATCTTGCGCAGCGCGACCGCCTTGGCGGCGTCGTTCACGGGGGCGAGGCTGAATCCGGTTGACGACATTGACTGCGGCTCCCTTGGCCTGGACATGTGGATGGAACAGGTTTCCACGATAGTTCACCCGACAACGGGCGCGGCAAGCGGCGCGGGCTTCGGGGACGGCGGTAGCGTAAAAGGCATGCGAACCCTTGTCTACGCCCACCGAGGTTCATCGAAGGCCTATGCCGAAAACACGCGTGCCGCATACGTGCAGGCTCTGGCGGACGGGGCGGACGGCATCGAATGCGACATCCACCTGAGTTCCGATGGTTTTGTGGTCTGCCATCACGACCCGACGGTGGACAGGACCTCGGACTCCAACGGAAGGGTCGGGGACAAGACCCTGGCCGAGTTGAAGTCACTTGATTTCTCCTCATGGAAGAACCCGCGGATTCCCGCATCCCATGGGAAGATCCATGAGCAGTTGGTGACCCTGCGCGAATTGGTGGAGCTGCTGCAGGCTGCCGACCGCCCCGTGGGCCTCGCCGTGGAGATCAAGCATCCGAGTCCCTACGGGCGGCAATTGGAAGAAGCGATGATCGCCGAGCTGTCGGACATGGGGTGGCAACCTGAACAATCCATGGTGGACGACATCTACATTTCGTTCATGAGCTTCGACCCCGGATCGGTGCGCTACCTGATGGAGCGGATCCCGCCGGCCCATGTCTGCCAACTGGTCACCGAGGTCGACGAGGACTGGATCGACGAGCTGGTCAAGGCAGGGGAAAGTGACCGTGCAGGGGTGGCGGCCGTGTTGGCCAAGGCCATGACCGAGGGGGTGGAGTTGCTGAATACCGGGGTTCCGCAATTGGCGGGACCCGGCGTCGCCTACATGCGCAAGCATCCCACGGTAACCAGTCAATGGCTGGCCCGCGGCGCAACATTCCGGGTGTGGACGGTGGATGATCCCGAGGACGCCAGATATCTCGTTGGCCGGGGCGTCGCCCAGCTGACCAGCAACGTTCCGGCCCTCATCAAGGCGCACCTAGGCCTGGCCTAGGACAAGGGCGCGGTGGAGCCGGGCACGGGGACGCACAGGCGTAGACTCGCGGCGTGGAACAACAAGTGAACGCGTATTTTTCCGATACCTACCTGTTTGAGGCATCAGCCGCCGTCATTGCCGCCGGGCGTGATGATGAGGGCGAGCCCTGGATTGCTGTCAGTCCGAATATCTTTCACCCGCGTGGAGGCGGGCAGATGGAAGACTCGGGAACGGTGGAGGGCCGCGCGGTCGCGGTGACGCGCAGCGCGGACGGGATGGTGGTCCTCACCGGTGCCGGGCAATACAACGTGGGAGCGGTCGTGCGCACAGCGGTTGATCCGGAAACGCGGCTTCTGCACGCCGCATTGCATACTGCCGGGCACCTGGTGGGATTTCTGGGCGAGGAGCGGGGCTGGCGGCACAGCGGCCACAGCCATTTCCCGGGTCAGGCTCGGTTGGATTTCCATCCCGATTCCGTCCCCGAGGATCTCTCCACCGCGTCCTCTCGCGAGCCGGTCATCGCCGAGATCCAGGAACGTATGGACGCGCTGGTCGCCACCGGGGCTCCCGTCACAAGTACCATCGACGAGACCGGTATTCGCACTGTGGTGATATCCGGGGTCAACGCGGAACCGTGCGGCGGCACGCACGTCCGCAATCTGGCCGCGTTGCGGGGCACCCGGATACTGGAGGCCAAGATCAAGCGAGGAACGCTCAAGGTTCGCTACGAGGCGACCCACGGCTGAGCCGGGCCCGGAGGGCGCAACTGCGGGGCAGGGATCGTGCGGAGCTGCGCTCGCGACTAGGCTTGATACCGTGACACTGCAACTGACTCCTGCCACCAAGACGGCTCTCTCGATCTCCGTGGCGACGGGTCTCTACGGGATTTCCTTTGGTGCCTTGGCCATTGCCGCCGGCTTGAATCTCTGGCAGACCGTGGCCCTGAGCCTGCTCATGTTTACCGGTGGCTCGCAATTTGCCTTCATCGGCGTGATTGCCGGTGGCGGCGGCCCCGGGCCGGCCTTCGGTGCAGCCACGCTATTGGGCGTGAGAAATGCCGTCTACGGCATGCAGGTCAAGGCCATGCTCAGGCCGCGTGGACTGAAAAAGCTCGCTGCGGCGCAAGTGACCATTGACGAATCCACCGCCACCGCCGCCGGCCAGACGGAACCCGGCGAGCAGCGGCGCGGGTTCTGGGTGGCAGGAATTGGCGTATACGTCTTGTGGAATATTTTCACGGTGGTGGGCGCACTGCTGGGCGATGCCTTGGGCGACCCTAAGGCCTGGGGTCTTGACGGTGCCGCTGTTGCCGCATTCCTGGGCCTGCTGTGGCCTCGCCTGAAATCAGCGGAGCCCGTGGCCATCGCAGCGGTCTGTTCGCTGGCCACTGTCCTGGCGATCCCGCTGGTGCCGCCGGGCGTGCCGATCCTGGTGGCCGCCGTCGTCGCCGGGGTCTGGGGCTACTTTGGCCGCGGACCGGCCACCGAAGGACTCGAACCGGATGTCGAGCCGCACAACAGCGCGAAGGGCAAGCGATGAATGAATTGTGGTGGTGGGTCCTTGCCGGTTGCGCCGCGGCCTACGCGATCAAGCTCCTGGGGTACCTGGTCCCGGAGAAAATCCTCGAAAACGAGAAGGTGACCCGCGCCGCGGGCACCCTGACCATTGGGCTGCTGGCCTCGTTGACCATCGTCAACACCGTCGCCAGCGGGACCAGCGTGGAATTCGATGCAAGGCTTGCCGCCTTGGCCGCCGCCGGCGTTGCGCTGCTGTTGCGGGCGCCGTTCCTCGTCGTGGTCATTGCCGGGGCGGGCGCGGCGGCCTTGACCCGCTACCTGGGTTGGGGCTGAGCGAATCCCCGGGTCCACGCCCTACTGTGGCGGGTCCGCGGCATAGACGAGCGTCGAGTAGGTGTTGCCCGGATCGAGCACGATTGACACCTTGCTGGGACGTGCTCCGGAGGTGACGGGGATGTCGACAGTGGCAATTTTTTTGTCACAGGGGAGCGCCACTGCGCCGCCATGGTCCAGGGAGAGCTGCAATTCGCCCTCGCCCTGGCAAACTGCCACCACGGTCAGCCGGGTTGCACGGTAGTCACCAAGCTCCGCGGTGGCCATGACCTCCGCATGGTCGGTCGAACCCATGCCCATGAGCACCCGGGCCTCGCCCGGAACCACCGCCAACAGGTCATCCAGTTCGGGAGCACCCGCGGCCACCGACCGTGGTGCGGGTAGCGCCGAACATCCGCACACGACGCCCAGCATGCACAATGCCGCACCGATCCGTACGAGTTTTCCCAAGATCCGGTCCCCCAAGCTTTGTCACGTGGATCGAGCCTTGCAGAGCCGTTGGCCCTTGGCAAGGAAAATGCCTACCGATTGCCCTGAAAGTCTTTTTGCGGTGCAGGCAAGTGACATGTCGGGGCCTCGGTGGCAAAGTGGAACCATGATTGTTGCCTTTTCCGTAGCCCCCAGTACCGACAACACCGACGGGTCGGTCCACGATGCGGTGGCAGCCGCCGTCAAGGTGGTCCGGGAATCGGGCCTGCCCAACTCCACTTCATCGATGTTCACCGAGCTGGAAGGCGAATGGGACGAGGTCATGGACGTGGTCAAGCGCGCCACGGAAGCCGTGGCAGCCTATGGCTCGCGCGTATCCCTGGTGCTCAAGGCCGATATCCGCCCCGGTTACAGCGGGGAGATCACCGGAAAGATCGAGCGTCTGGAAAAGGCCATAAACGAGCAGGAGTAGCAAGCATGGACACCTCCGCGACCTCCGCCAACCCGGTCGACGTCGACAAGTTCCTGGTGGAAAAGTTGCTGGCACCGGAGCCGGAAATGGCGGCGGCACGTCGGCGTGCCCACGAGGCCGGGCTGCCCCACATTGAAGTCAGCGAGGTGCAGGGGAAGTTCCTGATGTTGCTGACCCAGATCGCCGGTGCCAAGCGCGTGCTGGAAATCGGCACGCTAGGCGGCTACTCCACCACCTGGCTGGCGCGCGGCGTGGGCCCCGAGGGGCACGTGACCACCTGCGAATACGAGCCGCTGCATGCCCGGGTGGCCGCTGACAACCTGGCAGCCAGCGGGGTAGAGGACAGGGTGGAGATCCGCATCGGCGCAGCCCTCGACACCCTCGACTCCCTGCTGGCCGAGGACGGGGAGCCGTTTGACCTGTTCTTCATCGATGCCGACAAGGAAAACAACGCGCACTACATCGACCTGGCGATCATGTTGGGCCGTCCCGGCAGCGTCATCGTGGTGGACAACGTGGTGCGCGAAGGCGCCGTGCTGGAAGAAGGGGACCCCCTCACCGATGCCGGGCGCCTGGTCAACGGCGTGCGGAGGGGGATCGACGTGCTGGGTTCCAATCCGCGCGTGGATGCCACGGCCCTGCAGACCGTGGGCGTCAAGGGCTGGGACGGCTTTGCCGTGGGGATCATCCGCTAACAGGTCCCGGTGCGCCGTCATCCCCGGTGGCGCCCGTTGATGTGCATCACGGCTTTCGTCCCCCGGCCCCCGAAGCACATAGGCTTGCCCCTGTGACTACAGAGCCCTACGCCATTCGACTTGCCGTACCCGAAGACATCCCCGCTGCCCTTGAGATGAAGCTGCAGGCGTGGGAAGAGACCTACGGCAGCCAACGTCCGGAATCCTTCTTTGCCAACGCCCGCGCTTCCCTCGAGCAGCAGGGCGACTGGTGGATCCGTGGACTGGCCCAGGGCGCCGAGCTGTGGATCGCCACGAACCCCGCCGGGGACATCGTCGGAATTGCCGGAGGCGGGCCGGCTGCCGAGGACGATGCCGACACCGGGATCGACATCGAGCTGCAGCTCCTCTACGTCCTGGCCGCCGAACACGGCACCGGGCTGGGCCGGCGGCTGCTTGACACCGTGCTGGGGGAACGCGCAGCCGTGCTCTGGGTCCTCGAGCACAACTCGCGCGCCCAGGCCTTCTATGCCAAGCACGGATTCGATGCCGACGGCCGGATGGAACCGCTGGCCGACGACTGGAGCGGACTGAACGAAATCCGCATGGTCCGCCGTGGCGCACACCGTGGCTAAGGGCAGGAACAAGCGCGGCGGCAACCTCGCCACCGCAACGGCCAACACGCCTGCTGCACCGCAGGACGGCCCCGTCGAGGGGATCTACCCCATCGACACCGGCACCGCGGAACTTGAACGCGACCATTATTCGCCCACCGGCTGGCTGCTGCGGATCAACGACGTGCCGTCTTCGCACGTGGATCTTGCCGTGCCCGGACATCTCGACTTCGAGTACATGCGCTGGATCGCCGCACTCATCCGCTCCCGCTTCAACCCCGGGCAGATCGAGGCCAACGGGCACAAGCTCCGCGCCCTGCACCTGGGCGGCGGCGCCTGCTCCATGGCGCGCTGGGCGTCGGTGACCTACCCCAACGCGCGCCAAGTCGTGGTGGAGCTGGACGGCAAGCTCGCCGCCTTGGTGCGCGCCTGGTTCGACCTGCCGCGCGCGCCGCTGTTGCGCATCCGCGTCGGGGAGGCCGGAGCCGTGCTGGCAACGCTCACCGACGCCACGCGCGACCTGGTGATCCGCGACGTTTTCGCCGGGGACCAGACCCCCCGGGACCTGACCACCCTGGCCTTCACCGCCCACGCCGCCAGGGTCCTGGATGAGGCTGGCCTGTACATCGTCAATTGCGGGGACACCCCGGCACTGGAGAATGCCCGGCGCGAGGCCGCCACCATCGGCGCGGTCTTCAAGCACGTGGCCATCGTGGCCGACCCGACCATGCTCAAGGGCAGGCGACACGGCAATGTCATCATCGCCGGTTCCAACGCGCCGATCCCCGCGGGTCCGGAGTTCATCCGGGAACTGCTTGGCGGCGGAGTCCCTGCCCAGCACTGGGACGATGCCACGGTGCGCGCCTTCGCGCGCCACGCCACCGCGGTGTAGCGCGGCCGCAGCCCGCTTGGTGCGGCAACGGGTGCCCGCCGGCCGCTATAGGCTTGGGGTTCACAGGGCCTTTTGCCTACCGCGGTATCCACCCCCCACCCACGTTGAGCAGGAGCGCCAGCACCGCCATGAACACCCCCGCAACAGTCTCCTGGACACACGACGGCCTGGAAAAGGCGGCGCTGTGGTCCTCGGCCAATGACGTTCCGCCGCCCAAGGCCATCGTTGAGGTCGACGACTCACGGGGAGCCGACGACGCCTACCGGATGGCGACCAACGGCACCGGCATGCTCTTCACCGGGGACTACCACAACGCCCGCCAGTTGCTCAGCGCCATCGCCCGCCGCATTCCCGCCGGAGGCAAGGCCAAGCGCACTGCCGCGGCACCCACGACCGCCGAGCGCTTCTACAAGTACCGCCAGGCACGCACGCACCGGGCGCGGATCCTGTCGATGCTGCTGGTTCCGGTGGGCCCCGGCCCGGCCGTTGCACTGCGCCGCGCCCCGGATGTCACCGAGGCCTGGACCAATGCCTTTGGGCAGGTGGCCGAACCCGTGGTGGTTTCCCTGCAGGAACTGCTCGGCGCGATCGGCGCCCAGCAATGGCGCACCACCGGGCTGCACGTCGCCGCGCTGGATGCGAAGATCCACCCGCACTACGGTACCTTCGCCCCGGTGCGCGGAGAATACCTGGACCTGGTGGCACGGGCAGAGCTCCCCGGCCTCGGCCGGGCGTTCGACATCGGCACGGGCACCGGCGTGCTTGCGGCCATCCTGGCCAAGCGCGGCGTCACCGAGGTCATCGGCACCGACTCGCAGGAGCGCGCCGTCGCCTGCGCGCAGGCGACCTTCGCCTCGCTCGGGCTGGGGGAGCGGGCACGCGCAGTGAAGCAGGACATGTTCCCCGATGGAAGGGCCGATGTGGTGGTGTGCAATCCGCCATGGCTGCCGGGAACCCCGCAGACACTGCTTGACTACGCGGTCTACGACCCCAAGTCGGCGATGCTGCGGGCCTTCCTTGCGGGGTTGCCCGACCATTTGGCGAAGGATGGGCAGGGGTGGCTGGTCATCTCGGATTTGGCCGAGCGGCTGGGGCTGCGCACGCGCGCGGAGCTGCTGCACTGGATCGAGGGTGCCGGCCTGGCGGTGCTGGGACGCGAGGACACCGTCCCGTCCCATGGGCGCGCGGCCGATACCTCAGACCCGTTTCACGTGGAACGCTCGGGCGAGGTCACCTCGCTGTGGAAACTCGGCGTCAAGTAGCCATTTCCCGCCAACGGGGGGCAGCAAAGCGGGCAGGGGACTTTCGTCCCCTGCCCGCTTCATTGGTTTTCGCGCGTGCCTAGATGCCGATGGCCTGCTCGATGACGCCGATACCGAAGAACAGCACGAAGGCCCCCGCGACGACCCACATCAGCGGGTGCACCTCGCGGGCCCTGCCCTGGATCGAGCGGATGAAGACGAAGGCCACGAAGCCCGCACCGATGCCGTTGGCGATCGAGTAGGTGAAGGGCATCAACACGAACGTCAGGAACGCCGGGATGGCAACG
Source organism: Paeniglutamicibacter sp. ZC-3 (assembly GCF_025847175.2). NCBI lineage: Bacteria > Bacillati > Actinomycetota > Actinomycetes > Micrococcales > Micrococcaceae > Paeniglutamicibacter > Paeniglutamicibacter sp. ZC-3. The sequence continues at coordinate 46,816 of NZ_JAOYTG010000012.1, forward strand.
CCCCAGTCGTTCCAGTCGATCTTGGAAACGTGCGAGATCATCATGAATCCGACGACCACCAGGGCCGGGGCGACTGCCTCGAAAGGCACCAGGTGGATCAACGGGGTCAGGAACATGGCGGCCAGGAACAGCACGCCGGTGACGATGGAGGCCAGGCCCGTGCGGGCACCCTCGCCGATGCCCGCGCCGGATTCGACGTAGATCTGGCTGGAGGAGCCCGAGGCCCCGCCGCCGACCACTGCGCCCATGGCGTCAACCAGCAGCACCTTGTCCACGTCCGGGATGTTCCCGTCCTTGTCCACCGTCCCGGCCTCGTTGGCCAGGCCCACCATCGTGCCCATGGCGTCGAAGAAGATCGACAGCAGGATCACGAAGGCCAGCAGCAGCGCGGAGGTGGCACCCAGGGTGCTGAACGCACCGAAGACGTTGGCCTCGCCCACCAGGGACAGGTCAGGAAGTGCCCAGGTGGGCATCGAGGGGGCCACCAGCGACCAGCCCTGCGGGTTGGCCGTCCCGGTGGCGGCATCGAAGGAGGGGCCGATGTCGAACACGGCCTCGAGGATGTTCGCCAGGATCGCGGAGACCACGATGCCAATGAGGATGGCACCCTTGGTCTGGCGCACCACCAGGGCGATGGTGAGCAGCAGGCCGACGATGAAGACCAGGATCGGCCAGCCGGTCAGCGAGCCGTCAAACCCAAGGCCCACCGGGACCGTGGTGCCGGCGGCATCCGGGACGCGGCGCACAAAACCGGCATTGACCAAGCCGATGAGGGCGATGAACATGCCGATGCCGACCACGATGGCCGACTTGAGGCTGGTTGGCACGGCGTTGAACACTGCGGTCCGGAATCCGGTGAGCACCAGCACCAGCATGGTCACACCGGAAATGATCACAAGTCCCATGACGTCGGGCCAGGTGAGTCCCGGGTTGGCGGCAACCGTCACGGCGATGAAGGCGTTGACGCCCAGGCCCGCGGCCATGGCGAAGGGGTGCTTGGCCCACGCGCCCATGAGGATGGTCATGATGCCGGCGACCAGGGCGGTGACCGCGGCGACGCGGGCCGAGCCCAGCGAGTCTCCGTTGGAGTCGGCGCCGGAAAGAATGAGGGGGTTCAGCACCACGATGTAGCTCATCGCGAAGAAGGTGGCGAAGCCGCCACGGATCTCCCGCGAGTAGTTCGAGCCGCGTTCGGTGATCTTGAAATACCGGTCCAGACGTGACACGTCGGTCCTTGGGGGGAGAGTCTTTTCCTGAGGGGACATGTGGGAATTATAGTTCGGCTTTACGCCCCTAGGCGAAAAATCAGGGGAGAAATGCGCCACGCTCAACGGCAGATAGACCCACGTCACACTGTGGTAGACAATGGGAGTACGGGACCTCGTACGGGGAAGCCCGCGAGGACTCAGACCGTGACACGTAGGAGTGAAGACGATGAGCGAAAACAACAAGGCCCAGGGTGACGCCGAGGTCATCGAAGGAATCGTTGTTGGTGTCGACGGTTCAGACCAGGGCCTCTGTGCCCTGAAATGGGCGGCGCAGGAAGCCAAGAGGCGCGGAAGCGTCCTGAATATCGTGACCGCCTATACGATCCCGGTCTTCGCCGCCTCCTCCATGGATGCCGGTTACGCCACGCTGGATGACCAGTTGATCCGCAACGGCGCGGAGGAAGTCGTCCGCCAGGCGCGGGCCACCATCACCGACGAAAACATCACTGTGCGCACCTACATCGAGTCAGGCGACCCGGCGGGGGTGCTGCTGGACCTAAGCCGCCAGGCCGAGCTCGTCGTGGTCGGCACCCGTGGCCGCGGCGGCTTCGTGGGAAGGCTGCTCGGCTCGGTATCCAGTGCGCTGCCGGCGCACTCCAAGTGCCCCACTGTCGTGGTGCCACTGTGCGTATCCAAGCGCGACGAGCACGACACCCAGGTCCAGGACCGGGTTGTCGTCGGTGTCGACGGATCCGACCGGGCGCGCCTGGCCGTACTGGTGGCCGCCGAGCTGGCAGCCACCCGCGGCCTGACGCTGCGCGTGGTGTGTGCCCTAGCACCGATCAGCGGAGCGCTGGCCTGGATGCCGGCAACAGTTGACCAGGAAGCGGTCACCGCCGACGTGCGCCACCAGATGGGCATCGGAAAGGCTTGGCTACAGAGCCTGTTCCCGGGCCTTGAGATTGAAACCGATGTCATCGACGGCGCTCCGGTGGAGATCCTGATCCGCGAATCCGAGACCGCACTGCTGCTGGTGACCGGCTCCCGCGGTCGCGGCGGTTTTGCCGGGATGCTGCTGGGCTCCACCAGCCAGGGCGTGCTGCACCACTCCAAGGGTCCGGTCATGGTGGTCCCCGACGGGGATGACCCGCGCTTGGCCTCCCGCCAGGAGTTCGAGGACAGGGCCAACGGGGGGCTCTAGGCTTCCTTGACCACCAAATGAGTGAGGGCCGGGCAACCAATGGTTGCCCGGCCCTCACCCATTTGATCTAGGTGCGGTGAATCCTTAGTAACGTCCCGCGTAGGGGTGCAGGTTGTTGATGTAACCCAGAGAGGTGACTGAGATGCCGCTAGCGGGGTTGCGTGCATGCAGGACCTGTCCGCCGCCCAGGTAAATGGCGACGTGGTAGAACGAGCTGCCTCCATTGGAGGAGGAGAAGACCAAGTCGCCCGCGCGCAGCTGGCTCAGCGGGACCTTGGTCGGCGCGGCCGCATATTGCTGCGACGAGGTTCGCGGCAGGTTGATGCCGGACTTGGCATATGCCGCTTGGGTGAAGGACGAGCAGTCGTAGAAGTCCGGGCCGTTGGCGCCGTACCTGTATCGCTTGGATTCGTCGTTGGCGATCATGTGGCCCCAGGAGAAGGCCGCGTTGTAGCTGCGTGACGACTGGGGCGCCTCGGGCTCCTTGGTGGGCTCGGGCTTGGGTTCCGGCTTTGGCTTGATTGACTGCTTCGGGGCCTGCGGAGCGATCGTCGGCTTCGGTGTTGGCGTCGGCTTGGGCTTGACCGTTTCCTTCGGCTTCTCGGTCTCGGGAGCCGGCTTGGGCTTGGGCTTAACCGTTTCCTTCGGCTTCTCGGCCTCGGGAGCCGGCTTGGGCCTGGGCTTGGCGGTTTCCTTCGGCTTCTCGGCCTCGGGAGCCGGCTTGGCGGTTTCCGTTGGCTTTTGGGGTTCGGGAGCAGGCTTCGGAGCGGACTTGGATGGCTCCGGATCATCCTTCTGGGGAATCGCTACGGAGAGCTGTGGAGGCTTGGGCGCGGAGGGCTTGGGAACCAGCGAGTTGCCCTGCGGGCGTTCAGTGGGGACCTTCGGCGGGGCCGCCAGCGGCTTGATCTCGGGTGCCTTGCTCAGCTCGACCTCTGGGGGTGCGGACTGGGGCTCATTCTCGATCAGTTCCTGGAGCTTTTTGGCTTCCGCAGCAGCTTCCTTGGCGGCAATGCGCTCGGTTTCCTCGCTGGCGTCGACCTCGTGCAGGTACGCCAACTGGCCGATGAGCTCTTCGCGGATTGTTTCCTGGGGAGCAACGGAGTCTTGGAAGCTCGAAAGCGTCGATGAGGCCGCTGCCGCGGCGGTTTGCTGGGCGCTGGTTGCTTCGTCGGCGGCCTTGGCCGCTGCGGCGGCATAGTCCTGCCAGGCAGTCCAAAGAGCTGCGGCGTCCTCGGCGTTGCTGACGGTCAGGGTGCGGTTGGCACTCAGTGCGTCCATGGTGGAAGCCTTGTAGAGGACATCGTTGTCCTGTGAGTCTTCCAGCAAGGTCATAACGCCGGGATTGATGCCGCCATTGCGGTAAAGGTTGGATGCCAGTTCCCCGACATCCTTCTTGCTCGAGAGCAGGTATTCGGTGGCCTTGTCCGCTTCCGCGGCGGCTTCCGCAGCGGCCTCGGTGCGTTCGGCGAGCAATTCATCAGCGGCCAGCAGGTTGTCCTGGGCATGCAATGCGGCTGCCTCGGCAGAAATGATTCCTTGGCGGCCGGATTCGATCTGGGCTTCGAGTCGCTCGACCAGGGAGTTGAGCGCCGCCGGGTCAGATTTAGCCGCGTCCAACTGCGCTCGGGTAGGGAGCTCGATGCTGGAGGTGCCGGGCTCCGCCACGATGGTGAGGGCGCTCGGAGCGATTGGTGCCGCTGTTGCCGGCAGTGCGCCCGTGAAGCATGTGGCAGCCAATGCAAATGAGCAGGCGGCGACGCCGAGTGTTTCCCTGATTGCCATGCCTTGATGTTCCTTACCTCGGCGATCGGTTAGCAAGTCTCGCAACAGGCGCGGGAAATACGGCCGAAACGGTGCGGCCAGATCGCTGCTTCCTATAGCACCCTATGGGAAAACTATTCACACTGGCAACACCAGTCACTTCAATAACGGCAATTACAACAGTGTAATTATTCGTCAATTTGCGCGGCATTTTGGAAAACTTGGAATCGAACTCGTTAACTCGCAGGAATAGAGGCAGGTCAGGCCGGAGTGTTGCATCATCGTCACGAAGCGATGGAGGCGTTGGAAGCGCGTCGGGGGATGGATTAAGTCCGGATGAACATCCGCCCATACAGGATCAAGGGGCCTGTTGCCCCAGGCGAAGGAACCCGGCTTTCCACTACGGAGCGATGTCCGCCTTGATCGGTGCGCCTAGCGTGCGCGGTACTAACCGGCCCCCGCGAGGTGTAGAGCCCTAACCCCAGCCAAGTTCATGCAGTCGTTCGTCATCGATGCCAAAGTGGTGGGCAATCTCGTGAACGATCGTGATGCCGACTTCTTCAACAACCTGCTTCTCGGTGGAGCAGATTTCGAGAATTGCATTCTTGAAAATGGTGATGCGGTCGGGCATGGCCCCGGCGCCCCATCCCGAATCGCGCTCCGTCAGTGATGTCCCCTCGTAAAGACCCAGCAATTTAGTCGCCGGGTCTTCGCTGGGTAGGGGCTTGTAGGCATCCTCGATGAAGATGGCGACGTTTTCCATCATGGCAAGGAGGGCCTCGGGGATTTCATCCAGGGCACGCTCGGCCACCAGTTCAAACTCGTCGTCAGTCATTTCGTACGCCATGCGTTGCACTCTACCTAGCTGCCGTCCTGATTTCCGGCGGCCGTTCGACGACTCGAAGGGGCGGGATGAGGCGCAAGCGGGGTTGTGTCGACTGTCACGCGTGTCCGGTTTTGCACGGAGGGAAGTTTGCCTCTATAGTTATTTGAGTCCACTGCGGCGGAGTAATCCACGGCAGAGGTTCCTGGCCCCCATCGTCTAGCGGCCTAGGACACTGCCCTTTCACGGCAGCGGCACGGGTTCGAATCCCGTTGGGGGTACGCACGAAATCTGGATTTTGCTCGAGCGAAATGCTCTGGTAGAGTTCTTGTCTTGTGAGCGAGGGAGACTTCGCGAATAAGGCCCTGTAGCGCAGTTGGTTAGCGCGCCGCCCTGTCACGGCGGAGGTCGCGGGTTCAAGTCCCGTCAGGGTCGCTTAGGTTTTTCGGTTCGCCGGAAGATCGGGTGATCATCTAGCCTGATGATGCCAGGCTCTGTAGCTCAGTTGGTAGAGCGTTCGACTGAAAATCGAAAGGTCACCGGATCGACGCCGGTCGGAGCCACCATCAAAAACCCCCCTTGGAAACAAGGGGGGTTTTTGCTTTGTCCACGCGAATGTTGAAGCCCGACTTGTGTGGGCCAAATAGGGGCAAGAAATTGGGTCGGCCCTGGGCCTGCCAAGGTCTTCCGATTCTTGGCGAAAGGCATCGGAATAGTTCCCGGAACCCTTGCCCACCTGCCGATTCTTGCGATGTCCATCACATTCGGTTGTAGGCTGGTGGCGTACGCCGAGCATGATGAGGCGAGCGCAGAGAGGACCGGACCCATGGATCATGAACTTTCGGTGCATAGCTTGCCCGAAACCGAAGCCAGCGGAACCACGAGGATCACCGATCTTGCCGTGGCGAAGGTTGCCGCCGCCGCCGCCCGAGGCATTCCGGGAGTGCATTCGCTGGGATTGGGAACCTCGCGGGCGTTCGGCGCCCTGCGCGGCGCCGTGGGTTCCGCCACGGAACCAGCACATGGCGTCAGCGTGGAAGTCGGATCGCGGCAGGTTGCCATAGACCTGGTCCTCACCGCCACATTCGGCTATCGCCTTCACGATCTCGCGACGGCGGTGCGCGAGGCGGTATTCAGAGCCGTCCAGGACCTCACGGACTTCGAGGTTATCGAGGTCAATATTGAAATCGGAGACGTGCATATTTTCGCCTCCGAACCCGTCTCCGAAAAGCGACGCAACTCTGCAGGGGAAGGACCGGCATGAAGGCAACACTCATTGGCGCACTTCTGGGGGCCATCCTGGCCTGGGCTGCACTGGAACACGGCTTGGGGGGTTTCCTTCTGATGGCGCTGTTCATGGCGGTCGGTGCGCTGGCGTCCAGGACCGTGCGCGGGCGCGTCGACATGCGCGCGATCCTTGATGCCCTGACCGGACGACGATCTTCGTCATGAGCCAGAGTGCCGTTTCGCCGGTTCAGGATGCGGGGTCAGTTCCCCGCGCGGGTCACACCCGGGTCAATGCGCAGGCACTCACCGCCACTGCACGCGCTGTGGCTGCCAACGTCTTTGGCGTCGAGGCCGGCCTGGTGCGGGCGTTTCTCCGTGATGACGCGGGCTACCTCGCGCTGACGGTCCACCTGCCCTTGCCGCTGTCGGGCACCTCAGGCACTGCCGGATCCACCGTCCTGGACAGGGTTCGCGACCGACGCGCGGAGATTGGCGAACAATTCAGCGGGCTGACCGGCTCCCTGGTCAGCCGGGTGGACGTACGGGTCACCGGGATCGTGGGTTCCGCCGCGGAACGGAGGCACTGATGGGACAGGAGCACACGGACATCAGGGAGCGCGAGCTCACCAGCGGCCGTTCGCCGGCGGCCGTCACCGTCGCGTTGCTGATCTTGCTGACATGCATATACGTCCTGCTGGAAACGGCGCTCAAGGCCCTGGGGCAGGAACCCTTGCTTGCCGCCCCGGATACCTGGTGGAGCCGGGCGTCGGCGCTACCCGGTGGAAGTGAAATCGCAGGGCAGGTGGCCGTTGGCCTGTGCGTCATGGTCTTTGGCCTCGTGCTGCTGGCGCACGGGCTGCGCCGCGGGCGACGTGCCCGCCACGCACTGGCCTGCGAGGTCGGGGTCCTCATTGTCGATGACCAGGTGCTGGCCGCGGGGCTGGCCCGACGCGCCCGCGCGGAAGCCGGCGTTGGCCGTGGACAGGCGCTGGTCACGGTGCACCGGGACCGAGTCGAGGTGCAGCTCAGCCCAACCTCGGGAATACCCGTCGACTCCGCACGTGTCGTTGCCGGACTGGAGGACGAGCTGCGAACCAACCTGGTGACTCCATTGCCGAAGGTCTTTGTCAGGGTTGCCGAGCGCGGGGTGATCGGCCAATGAACCGCACGCCACGTCTGCTCAACCGGATCCTGCTGGCCGTCCTGGGTCTGGCGTTGCTGGTGTGCGGCGCGCACATGGTGCTGGCTGCCCTTTCACCCGGCTATGCCGATGGGTGGCGACAGGTCGCCGGCCAGCTGGGTGCGCGAACCAACGAGGTGCTGGCGGCCACCACCCTGCCGGGACAGCGGGAATCCTGGATGTGGATCCTCATCTCGGCGTTGCTGATCTGCTTCATCCTCTTAACGCTGTGGTGGATCGCGGTGCAGGGCAGCGGCAGGGGAGGCGACTATGTTTCGGCCTATTTTGACGACGAACCGCTGCCCGGCAGGGTGGAGATATCCCAAAACGCTGTCGAGCAGGCGCTTCGGCACGTCCTGGGGCGGCGCCACGACATCATTTCGATCGGCGTCAGTGTCTGGGTTCTGGAGCCGGAGGCCGGGCTGCGGATCAAGATCCAGCCCCGCAAGGGCACGGCTCCGGGCCCGCTGGGCCGGGAAGTTGCCCGCGCCGCGAAGCTGGTCCAGCAGTCCATGGGTGTAAGCGGGCCCGTGGTGGTTTACCTGGCTGTGGGCACCCGCTCCCGGTTCGCCCGGGTTGAACGCGTCCTGTAGCCGCTCTCGGTTAGCCCTGGCTTTTCATGACGGCCATGACCAGCAGCGCAGTGAATGCCATGAAGGGGAGGCACAACAGCGCGTGCAACCATCTGTGTTCCACCAGTACCGCCACATACTCGCGCAGGAAGGCACCGGGCAGATAGTGCTTGGCGGTCGGCGAGCCAACCACCTCGGCATCGACCCCCAGCCGACGTGCCAGCAGTGCGGCCCTCAGTGCGTGGTAATTGTTGGTGACCACTAGCAGCGGTCCGCAGCCCCCCGATTCCCGGAAGAGATGCGCGGAAAACGTGAGGTTTTCCTCCGTGTTCACGGCATTGTCCTCCACCACCACATGCTCGCGAGCCACCCCGGCGCCAACCAGGTAGTCCGTCATCGCCGTGCCCTCGGCCAGGACCCCGTCAGGGCTCTGTCCGCCGGAGGGGATCAGCAGCGGGCGAGGTGTGGTGCACCGGTAGATTTGCAGTGCCTTGTCCAGCCGGTTGCGCAGCAGTGGCGGGACACCACCGTCCTCCAGCCGCGAGCCCAGCACCACGATTCCCTGCGGGATCCCGGTAAAGGTCCTGCGCCCGTAGGCGACTGCGTAGGCACGAAAGACCACGAAGACCACGCCGAAGTAGCTGCAAAGGAAGAAGAGCAGGGCAGCCAGCCCGATCGCCATCGGCTTTAGCGTGAGCACCAGCAACAGGGCCAGGGGAGGCAAGGCGATGAGCAGCAGCCCTGCCACAAGGAACAGCAGGTTGCCCAGCCGCCGGCCCTCGGACTTGGGCATCACCACCCCGTTCCGAATCAGGGTCGCTGCCAGTGCCAGGACCGACAGCGGAGCCAGGGCCAAGATCCCCAGGAACACGTAGGACATGCCAGGGACCCAGCGGGAAAGCAGATTGCCAATTTCGATCAATGCCAGGTAGCAGGCAGCCACCAACACCACACCGTTGCGCAGCATCCGGCGGTCGCGGTGGCGCAGGTGGAAGTACAGGAAAATAAGCAGCAACGCTGGGACAAGGAACACTGTCCGAGACTATCAAGGCCGCACGGTGCCCCTGGTTGGGGTTGCAGGCTAGTTGGCCCGCGCGAGCTGGCGGACGGCCAGCCACCGGTTCGAGAGTCGGCGATAGGAAGCAGCGGCGCCGGTCATGTCGGATTCGGCCAGCGACTCGATGCCCAGGCGCAGGTCGTGGGGCGAATCGTCGGGCCAGACGAGCGCTGCAATGCGTCCGTAGTCGAGCTCGACCACCGACTCCTTGTCAAAGAGCTGCAGCCATTCGCTCAGCGCCGCAAGCTCGTCCAGAAGGTCCATTTCCGGGGCATGGATGGCCAGGGTTGCCGCGGCATAGCGGACCCGGTCCAATGCCTGCGGCAGCGGGGTGTAGATGCGGCTGGCGAGCAGTTCCTCCCCGTCCTCAATGACATCCACCTCGTCGTCCTCGTGCACCAGGATCAGCCAGCCAAAGGGGATGCCCCAAGTCGCAGTGCGGGTGTGCAGGTGTGCCAGGTCGTCGGTGAAGCGTTGCCGGTCCACGCGCAGCGCATTGGCCGCCCGGGCGGCATCGGGAACCAGCAGCTCCAGGAGCTGGGGGCGCATGGAGCCGTCGAGCTGTTCCGAGGCCAGGATGGTGCGGGTGGCCAACTGGTCGGGGCAATACAGGGTGTTGACGGTGCCGTCCCAGGTGGTGGTGACCAGTTTGCGGAAGGTCTCGGTGTGCCGGTGGGGGAACGGGTCGGAAGCCGGGCGGGTCAGGCGCTGCAATGCCGCGCATGCGCTGGCGTCCTCCATGGTTTCGCGGTTGATTCGGCCGCTGGCCACGGCCAGCCGCTGATCGGCATCCGAAAAGGCCCGAAGTGGTTCGAAAATGCGCAGGTACGAGGTCGGCGGGAGGGCCCGTCGGTTGGTTCCGTTGACCTGCACCATGGCCTAGTCCAGCTCCACAATCACCGGGACGTGGTCGGAGGCGCCCTTGCCCTTGCGTTCGTTGCGGTCGATCTCGGCACCAATCACGCGGGAGGCCAGCGCGGGGGAGGCCAGCGTGAAGTCAATCCGCATGCCCTCGTTCTTGGGGAACCGCAACTGGGTATAGTCCCAGTAGGTGTAGGTCTTGGGGGTGTCGGTATGCGGGCGGACCACGTCGACGAAACCGGTCTGCAGGAAGGCGTCGAAGGCCGCGCGTTCCGGGGCCGAGACGTGGGTGAGTTCATTGGCGATGAAGAAGTCGATGTCCCAGACGTCCTCGTCGCGCGGGGCGATGTTCCAGTCGCCCATCAGGGCAACCTGCGCCTCGGGGTTTTCGGCCAGCCAGCCGGCGGCCTGGGCGTTGAGGTTTGCGAGCCAATCGAGCTTGTAGGGCATGTGCTCGTCCTGCAGGGCGCGGCCGTTGGGCACATACAGGCTCCAGATGCGCACGCCGCCGCAGGTTGCGGCAATCGCGCGCGCTTCCTGCACCGGGTCCTTGCCGCCCTTGCCGAAGGCCGGCTGGTCTGCGAAGGTCCGCTCGACGTCGTCAAGGCCCACTCGGGAGGCGATGGCCACGCCGTTCCACTGGCTGAGGCCGAAGTGGGCGACCTCGTAGTCGTTGTTTTCAAACAACTCCCAAGGGAAATTCTCGTCCTTGCACTTGGTTTCCTGGATCGCCAGGACATCGACGTCGGAGCGGCGCAGCCAGTCCTCGACGCGGTCGGCACGGGCACGAAGGGAGTTCACGTTCCAGGTAGCAATCTTCACATACCCAACCTATCAACTCTCATCACGGCGGTCAGTTCTGCGCGACAGCGGGTTGCCGCCCCGATGAACACCGTCCGTGCCCCGGCGCACGGGCGGTGTGCGGCCATGGGGTGCGGGCGGGGGTGGCCAAGACCTAGCAATTTAGTAGGAAGTCCGAGTATATTTTTGGGTAACAGGCGTGGTGCGCATCACAGGCCGCTGCCGCGTTCAGGCGAATCTTGCATAGGAGCATCAATCACATGACCCGTGAACTGACCCACTACGTGGGCGGCGCCCACGCCAAAGGAACCTCCGGTCGCTTCTCCGATGTGTACAACCCCTCCACCGGAGCCGTGCAATCCAGGCTCCCACTGGCTTCGCCCGGCGAAGTCCGAGACGCCATCACCGTCGCCGAGGCCGCACAGGTCGAATGGGGCCAGACCAACCCGCAGCGCCGGGCCCGCATCCTTAGCAAGTTCGTCGAGCTCGTCTACGCGAACATGGATGAGCTGGCGGCGCTGCTGACCAGCGAGCACGGCAAGACGTTCCCCGATTCAAAGGGTGACATCCAGCGGGGCCTGGAAGTCATCGAGTTCTGCGCCGCCGCCCCGCACCTGCTCAAGGGCGAATTCTCCGACAGTGCCGGAACCGACATCGACGTGCACTCCCTGCGCCAGCCGCTGGGCGTTGTCGCAGGCATCACCCCGTTCAACTTCCCCGCTATGATCCCGCTGTGGAAGGCCGGACCGGCCCTCGCCGCGGGCAACTCCTACATCCTCAAGCCCTCCGAGCGCGACCCCTCCGTCCCGCTGCGGCTCGCCGAGCTCTTCACCGAGGCCGGGCTCCCGGACGGTGTCTTCAACGTCGTGAACGGTGACAAGGAAGCCGTCGACGCCTTGCTTGAGGACCCGCGGGTGAAGGCCATCGGCTTCGTGGGCTCGACCCCGATCGCCCAAAGCATCTACGCCACCGCAGCAGCCAACGGCAAACGCGCCCAGTGCTTCGGCGGGGCCAAGAACCACATGGTCATCATGCCCGATGCGGACCTGGAAATGGTGGCCGATGCCCTCATGGGCGCCGGATACGGATCGGCAGGCGAACGCTGCATGGCCATCTCTGTTGCCATCCCCGTCGGCGAGGCCACCGCCGACGCCCTGGTGTCCAAGCTGAAGGAACGCGTGGCCGGGCTCAAGGTCGGCGACGGCATGGACAAGGAATCCGACTTCGGACCCGTTGTGGCCCAAAGCGCCAAGGAACGCATCGAGAACTACATCCAGGTCGGCGTGGACGAGGGCGCCTCGCTGCTGGTCGACGGCCGCGGATTGAGCGTTTCGGGCCACGAAGACGGATTCTGGGTCGGCCCCACCCTCTTCGACAACGTCACCGAAAACATGCGCATCTACAAGGAGGAAATCTTTGGACCCGTGCTCTGCGTGGTGCGGGCCAAGGACTACGAGGAGGCCCTGCGCCTGCCCTCGGAGCACGAATTCGGCAACGGCGTCTCCATCTACACGCGCGACGGCGACACCGCCCGGAACTTCACCTCGCGCGTCCAGGTCGGCATGGTCGGGGTCAATGTTCCCATCCCGGTCCCGATCGCCTACTACACCTTCGGCGGGTGGAAGGCCTCCGGCTTCGGGGACCTGAACCAGCACGGGGCCGACGCCTTCCGCTTCTACACCAAGACCAAAACCGTGACCACGCGCTGGCCCTCGGGCATCCGCGAGGGCGCGAGCTTCGTCATGCCGGAAGGTAGCTAAGCGACGTGGACGAGCCGCAGATCCTTTCCGAAGTGCGCGGATCCCTCGGCGTGATCACGCTGAACCGACCGCGCGCCGTCAATGCCCTGACTGCTGGCATGGCCGCGACCATGCTCCAGACCCTCGGCGAGTGGGCCAGCGACCCGGCGGTGAGCCAGGTGCTGGTGCGAGGGGCAGGCGATCGCGGGCTGTGCGCCGGCGGCGACATCGTGGCGATCCACCGCGACATCGCGGCAGGCGGCAGGGAAACCGAAGCCTTCTGGGCGACCGAATACCGGCTGAATTCCCTGATCAATGCCTATCCCAAGCCCTACATCGCCTACATGGACGGTCTGGTCCTGGGCGGGGGAGTCGGGATTTCCGCCCACGGAAGCCACCGCCTGGTCACCAGCCGAACCCGCAGCGGGATGCCCGAAACCACCATCGGCTTTGTCCCGGATGTCGGCGGCACGTACCTGCTTTCCCGTGCCCCCGGGGAAACCGGCACCCATGCCGCGCTCACCGGCGAGCACCTGGGCGCGGCCGAGGTGCTCTACCTTGGACTGGCGGACCACCTCATCGACTTCGCCCGCGCCGAGGAGCTCTTCGCGGAACTTGAGCGCAGGCCGGTTGACGAAGTGCTGCCGGCATACCTCCTGCCCGTCCCGGCCTCGAACCTGGAGGCCTGGCGGCCTTGGCTCGATGACGTCTATGCGCGGCAGGATGTCGAGGAAATCGTCTCCGCGCTCCAGGAACTGGCAGACGACGGAAACGCTGAGGCCCAGTACGCCGTGGCGACGCTGGCGAAGAAATCGCCGACCGCGCTCAAGCTCACCCTGGCCTCGCTGCGCCGCGCCAGGGACCTGGGATCCCTCGAAGAGACGCTGGAGCAGGAATACCGGGTCGGGTTGCGTTGCCTCGAGTCCAGGGACTTCCCCGAGGGCATTCGTGCCCAGGTCATCGACAAGGACTACGCCCCGGCGTGGAATCCCCCCACCCTGGCCCAAGTGCGGCAGGAAGACCTTGATGCCTGCTTCGCCTCGCTCGGGGAGCGCGAACTCAAACTCAACCCACGCGCCCTGAGCGACGCGGTCGAATAACGCTGGAGGAAGAACATGTCTGAACAATCGCCCGCCTCCGCGGGCCGGATAGCATTCCTGGGGCTCGGGCACATGGGCGAGCCCATGGCCGTGAACCTCATCAAGGCGGGTTTCGACGTGGTGGGCTTCGACGTCGTCCCCGCGGCCGTTGACGCCGCCGTCGGGGCGGGCGTGCCATGTGCTGCCTCGGCCATCGAGGCCGCCACCGGCGCACGCATCGTGCTGACGATGTTCCCCTCCGGGGACATCCTGCTCGATGCCTACCGGGGCGTGGGCGAACCCGGGTTGCTGGAAAGCGCCCCGCCGAATACCCTGTTCCTCGACTGTTCCACCATCGACGTGGCCCAGGCCCGCGAGGCGGCGCAGCTGGCGCTGGCCGCCGGGCACCGGTCGGCAGACGCCCCGGTTTCCGGTGGCGTGGTCGGAGCCGAAGCCGGGACCCTGACGTTCATGATCGGCGCCGAGGAGGGCGATCTCGCGCACATCACCCCGCTGCTGGAGGTCATGGGCAAGAAGCTGGTGCACTGCGGCGGACACGGCGCCGGACAAGCCGCGAAGATCTGCAACAACATGCTCCTGGGCATCTCCATGATCGGCGCCGCCGAGGCGTTCGTGCTCGGCGAGAAGCTGGGCCTGACCCACCAGGCGCTGTTCGACGTGATCTCCACGGCCTCGGGACAATGCTGGTCGGTGACCACCAACTGCCCGGTCCCCGGACCGGTGCCGGCTTCCCCTGCCAATCGCGACTATGTCCCCGGTTTTGCCGGTGCACTGATGGCCAAGGACCTTGGCCTGGCGTTGAACGCCGTGGAGACTGCGGGGGTTGCCGCGCAACTGGGCCCAATGGCCGCACAGATCTACCGCAAGTTCGCCGATGAGGGCGGGGCCGGCCGCGACTTTTCCGGCATCATCGCCGAGATCCGGGACAAATCGGGAGGCTAGGCAGGCCGGCAAGCCGAAGCGCGGGAAGGTCGCCCGGGTGCGGGAGCGTCTATGACGCGCCCGCACCCGGGGGACTTGACCTCAACGCACCTTGAGGTTCGTGGGATGTGACCACGACCTGCAAACCGAGGGGAAAGGGGCCCTGATGACCATCTTCAGTTGCTTAACCTGCGCCATTGAACACGGCGATGGCGCCGGCCCGCCCAAGAGCTGCGCGATCTGCGAGGACGAACGCCAATACGTGCCCGCGACGGGCCAGGCCTGGACCACCCGTGATGAGCTCGAATCCAAGGGGTACAAAATACTGGTCGAGGAACTGGAACCCGACCTCTACTCCGTCACCACGACACCGCGACTGGGCATCGGGCATCGCGGGCTGCTGATCCGCACTCCCGACGGCAACCTGCTTTTTGAGCCGCCCGGATTCATCGATGTGGCCGGTGCACTTCGTATTGACGAGCTCGGCGGAGTGGCGGCCATTGCCTCCAGCCATCCGCACCTGACCGGATCCTCGATCCAGTACAGCCATCGCTTCGGACATGTCCCTGTGTACGTTGCCGCGGCAGATGAGCAGTGGATCCGGCGCCCGGATCCGGTCATCAGGCTTTGGGAAGGAAAAGTCGAGATGCTCCCCGGCCTCTGGATGTACCAATGTGGCGGCCACTTCGCCGGAAGCAGCGTCGTGCACTGGCCGGCCGGGCAGAATGGTGCCGGGGTGCTGGTCAGCGGGGACACCATTGCCGTGGGGGGTGACAGGACATCGGCAAACGCCATGCGCAGCTACGTCAACAACATCCCGCTGCCCGCCAGTGCCGTTGAACGCATCCTTGGCATCGTGATGCCACTGGCGTTCACTCGGATGTACAGCGCCTTCGGCGTATTGGAACAGGACGCCCACACCGCTGTCAAACGGACGCTGCGCCGGTACATATCGTGGGTCAATGGGGATATGCCCGAATAATGGGACAGCCTGCACCAATCGACCATATGGTCGATGTGCAAGGGAGGCTGCAGACGGAGGATGGGAGATAAGAAGGGGGAAATTGCCGGTCGCAAGGCCCCCCGCACCATCCACTGAGAGAGAACCTCCTACCGTGTTTCTTGCAATCCGCGACATCCGCTTCGCCAAGGGCCGCTTCGCCCTCATGGGCTCGGTGGTTGCGCTCATTACCTTGCTGCTGGTCATGCTCTCCGGTCTGACCGCCGGTCTGGGAGACCAGTCAACCTCTGCCCTGAAAAACCTCGGCTCCGGGACCACCCCGGTGGACACCCTTGCCTTTGGCGCCGCCAGCGGCAACGAACCCAAGGCCTCGTTCACCGAAAGCCAGGTCACCGCGGAACAGGTTGACGTCTGGGGCAGCCGCCCGGGTGTTGCATCGGCAGAAGCCATCGGCATCACCCAGACCCGCTTCCAGGGCTCGGCCGCGGGGTCGGAAACCAGCACCGGAACCACCAACGTCGCGGTCTTCGGCATCCCGGAAGGCAGCTCGCTGGCCCCGTTGCCGGTTGCCGAGGGAGAGGTCGTCATCGGCGAATCGGTGGCCGAGGACCTGGCGCTTCAGGCCGGGGACACCGTCTCCATGGCCGGGATCGACCTGGTCGTCGGCGGGATTGCCGCGGACAACTGGTACTCGCACACCTCTGTCGCCTACACGGACCTCGATTCCTGGGCCGGCCTCGCCCACCTGGGCGACGCCACCCAGGCCGGAACCGTCATCGCCGTCACCAACCGGGACGGGGCAACGGTTGATAGCGAGGCGGCCAACGCCGCCGCAGGCACCGTCAGCACCACCCGCACCGGCTCCTACGCCGCGCTGGGCTCCTACAAGAGCGAAAACGGCTCGCTGCTGATGATGCAGGGCTTCCTCTACGGGATCTCCGCCCTGGTGATCCTGGCCTTCCTCACGGTCTGGACCGTGCAACGCACCCGCGACATTGCCGTGCTCAAGGCCCTGGGCGGCTCCGGTGGGTATGTGCTTCGGGACGCCATCACCCAGGCGAGCATCGTACTGCTGCTCGGTGCCGGGATCGGCGGCGGCATCGGCATCCTCGGCGGCTCCCTCGCCGCCAGCGCCGCGCCCTTCCTGCTCGGCCCCGCCACCACGGTGCTACCCATCCTCGGCGTATTTGTGCTCGGCCTGGCCGGGGCAGCGCTCGCCGTCTCCCGCGTCACCAAGGTCGATCCGCTCATCGCCCTGGGCGGCAACTAGCCCCACAGGCCACGATGACGTCCGCGCGTCTTTCCCAACGTCTGCCCCCACCTTCCCCGCAAAGGATTTGAATGAACACCGCCGCCACCGGCATAACCGCAACCGCCAACATGCCCCTGCAATTGATCGACCTGACCCTGGAATACCCGGACGGGCAGGGCACCGTCAAGGCCCTGGACGCCGTCAACCTCGGCGTCGGTGCCGGCCAGATGCTCTCGCTCATCGGTCCCTCGGGGTCGGGCAAGTCCTCCCTGCTGGCGGCCGCGGCAACATTGATCCGCCCCGCCAGCGGGCTGGTCATCATCGACGGGACAACCGCCAGCGACCTGAACGATGCCCAGATGACCACTTTGCGTCGCGAGAAGGTCGGCATCATCTTCCAGCAGCCCAACCTGTTGGCCTCGCTGACGGCAGTCGAGCAACTCATGATTTCCGACCACTTGCGCGGCAAGCCGCTGAAGCCCGCGAAGGCCCGGGCCCTGGAACTGCTGGAAATCGTTGGTTTGGCCGACAGCGCCAAGAAGCGCCCGCACCAGCTTTCCGGCGGTCAGCGCCAGCGCGTGAACATCGCCCGCGCCCTGATGGGAGAGCCAAAGGTGTTGCTGGTCGACGAGCCCACCGCGGCACTGGACAACACGCGCAGCGAGTCCATTGTGCGGCTGTTGGCCCATGTGACCAAGGAGTTCTCCGTGGCCACCGTGATGGTCACGCACGATACCGAATTCATCTCGCTCACCGATGCCGTCGCCTCAATGCGCGACGGCGTGCTCGGACTCCCGGAATTGGTCGGCGTCTAGACCGCCGAAAACAGGCAGGCCGTTTCCCTCCGCTACTCGGAAGCCGGCTCGTCCCCGGAGAAATCCCCGGCTTCGCGGCGGAACTTGCTGAAGATCCGGATCAGTGTGGAGATGTCGCGGTCCGAAAACCCGGAGTCGGCAAAAACCTGGGAATTAAGCTCGATGGTGGCGGCCGCGGCCAGTTCGCGGCCCTGCCGCGTCAGGGCAATGAGGGTGGTGCGCTTGTCGGTCGGATGCTTGGTGCGAGCCACCAGGCCGGCACTCTCCAGCCGGTCCACGGCGTTGGTCACCGAGGTGGCGTGGACCTGTAACAGGGCGCTTGCCCGATTCATGGCCAGCGAGCCCTCACGGGCAAAGCTGAGTAAAGCGAGCATCTCATAGCGGGCGAAGGTGAGGCCGAATGGCTTGAGGACCGTTTCCGCGCGTTGCAACAGGATCTGTTGCGTCCTCATCAGGGCCGTGATCGCAGCCATGGGCTCGGCAACGTCCTCCCACCCCCGGCGTTCCCAATTGCGTTGCGCTTCCAGGATCGGGTCGCGCGATAGTGGCTGGCTCAATGTTCCCTCCGGATAGAATTCGTGCCCCAGCTTATCCAAGCCTCTCCGTGCATCAGGATTTCAGGGACGGGAAATCGTCGTCACGGTACTCGATGCCCTGGGGCTGGAGCCCAGGGGCCGCGTCGTGGCGTGCCGCTTCGTTGTTCCGCAGTTCCACGCGCCGGATCTTCCCGGAAATGGTCTTGGGAAGCTCGGCAAATTCGAGTCGACGGATCCGTTTGAAGGGAGCCAGATGTTCCCGGCAGTAGCCCAGGATGCTTTCGGCCAACTCCGCCGAAGGCTCATGGCCCGCGGCGGTGACCACGAAGGCCTTGGGGACCGAGAGCCTGAGCGCATCGGGGGAGGGCACGACGGCGGCCTCGGCGACGGCGGGATGCTGGATCAGCACCGACTCCAGCTCGAAGGGACTGAGCTTGTAGTCGCTGGACTTGAACACGTCATCGCCGCGGCCCACGTAGGTGATGACCCCCTGCTCGTCCATCTCGGCCATGTCTCCGGTGTGGTAGACGCCGTCACGGAAGGCATCCGCGGTCTTCTCCCCGTCCCCGTAGTACGACTTCATCAGCCCCAGCGGGCGTGGATCCAGCCGCAGGCAGATTTCCCCCTCGCGCCCCTCCGCTCCGGTGGCTGGGTCGATGAGGACCACGTCGTAGCCGGGCATGGGCCTGCCCATGGCACCGATCTTGATGGGCATCCCCGGCGGATTGGCGATCTGCACGGTGGTTTCGGTCTGTCCGAAGCCGTCGCGAATCGTTTGCCCCCAGGCGCGGCTGACCTGGTCGATGACCTCCGAGTTCAGCGGCTCGCCGGCAGACACCAGCTTGGCCGGAGGGTTCTTCAGTGCCGTCAGGTCGGCCTGGATCAGCAGGCGCCACACGGTGGGCGGGGCGCAGAAGCTGGTGACGGATTCGGCATCCATCTGGGCCATGAGCGCCTTGGCGTCGAAGCGTTCGTAGTTGTAGAGGAAGACGGTTGCCTCGGCAATCCAGGGGGTGAAGAAGTTGCTCCACGCGTGCTTGGCCCAACCCGGGGATGCAACATTCAGGTGTACGTCACCGGGCTCCAGACCGATCCAAAACATCGTGCTCAGGTGCCCGGCCGGGTACGAGGTATGGGTGTGTTCCACCAGCTTGGCCTTGGAAGTGGTGCCGGAGGTGAAATACAGCAGCAGGGTTTCATCGGCCTTGGTTGCCACCTCGGGCACGAATTCGGTGGGATGCCCGGTGCTCTCGGTGTAGTCCACCGCGCCCACCGGTGCGTCGCCGTCCACGTGGATCACCGTGTAGTCGCCGGCGACCAGGTCAAACTTTTGCGTGTCGCCGTGCCCGGCCAGCGCCCAGCGCACACCGCCCCGCTCAACCCGGTCCTGCAGGTCGAGGTGGTTCATCTGCGTGGTGGTGGGGATCATGACCATGCCCAGCTTGATGCCGGCCAGCATGATCTCCCAGAGCTCCACGCGGTTGCCAAGCATGACGATCATCTTTTCGCCGCGCTTCATGCCGATCGAGCGCATCCAGTTGGCGACCTGTCCGGAGCGGGCAGATAGTTCGGCCCAGGTGCGGCGCGTGGACGTTCCGTCCTTTTCGACGATGACCAGTGCATTGGTGTCGGCGCGCAGCGGATCCTTGGCAACCTGGTCGAACCAGTCGAGGCCGAAATTGAACTCCGTGAACTCGGGCCAGCGAAATTCCTTGCGGGCGCCGTCGTAATCGGTCCGCAGTTCCAGGAGTCGGTCGCGTGCTGCACGGAATTCTTCGGTAACTGTCATTGCCGTCCTTTCGCCCGGACACCCAATTAGTAGGAAGCCCTAGTGATTTGAGTCACTGGCAAATATACTTGGATATCCAAGGGTTTGGAAGAGCTCGCAAACATCGAGCCAAACATTTCACCGGACAAGGAGTTACCCCTCTCATGCCATTGAGTGAGAACCAGGCAACAATCGCCGTTGCCGACACCGAACGAAGCTTCACTTCACTCCCGTTTCCGGACGTGGACCTCATGCACATCTGGCAGCTGCTGGAGCCGTCCGAACGTCGACGCTTGCGGGATATCCGCACTTTCCTGCAGGACCGGGTGCGGCCGGAATCCCTCGAGTACTGGAACCGCGAGGAGTTTCCGCACCACCTCCTGCCCGAGATGGCAGCCCACGGCCTCGGAGGAATCCAGCTGGATGGCAGCAGCGAATTGTTCAAGGGCCTGGTCTATGTCGAGGCGGCACGCGCCGATGTCTCACTCTCGGCCCTCGTTGGCATCCACAACGAACTTATCGTCGGCATGATCCGGGAACTCGGATCGGCGGAACAGCAAAAGAAGTGGCTGCCTGGACTATCCCAATTCACTGCACTGGGTGCCTTTGCCCTGACCGAGCCCGAGCATGGCTCCGACATCGCCGGAGGGCTCGCCACCACGGCGACTCGCGACGGGAATGAATGGGTCATCAACGGGGCCAAGCGCTGGATCGGCGCGGCCACGATGGCCGACTTTTCCCTGGTTTGGGCACGCGACACCGAAGACAATACGGTCAAGGCCTTCATCGTCGAGTCCGATTGTCCGGGCTTCAGCGCCACCAAGATCTCCAACAAGGTCGGTTTGCGCATCATGCAAAACGCGGACATCCGTTTGGACGCTGTACGTGTTCCGGAAACCAACAGGCTGCCCGGGGCCAAGAACTTCGCGGCGGCCAACGAACTGCTCAAGCACTCCCGTGCCTGGGTGGGATGGCAGGCGGCGGGCGTCCAACTGGGGATCTTCGACATCGCCAGGGACTACGCCTTGGCACGCACGCAATTCGGTGCGCCCATCGCAGGCTTCCAGTTGGTGCAGTTGCCGCTGGCCGAGATTCTGGGCAACGCCATGGCAAGCCTCTCACTCATGTCGGACGTGGCCAGGATCCAGGGGACCGGGGATCTCGAAATGGTCCAGGCCGCCATGGCCAAGGCGACCACCACCCGCCTGGCACGCGAGTCCGCGGCCAAGGGACGTGCCCTTTTGGGAGGCAACGGCGTCACCAGCGACTACGAGATGGCCAAGCTATTTGGGGACGTTGAAATCCTCTACACGTATGAAGGCACCTACGAAATAAACTCATTGATCGTCGGCCGGGCCGTCACCGGCGTCTCGGCGTTTGTCAGCCGACACTGACGAATGCGGTCGCGGAACCGGGGGTGATTTCGGTGCGCCCGGCATCGTGGATCACCGGGCCGTGGGCAGTGCGGGCGTTCTTCCTGAACGCCCTGGAGTCAAGGCGTTCGATGGAAAGCGGGCAGCCGGCCGCACGCCAGGCATCGAGCTCCTCGGGCTTTCCCTCCAGTACCCAGGCGAACAACGCGTGCGCTGCCTGCGCGGCGGCCTTCCCGGTGCTCATTCCCAATGAATCGTTCAACCCAATGCGAACCGTCGTCGGGACCATGGGCGCGCCCGGAGGCAAGGTGGTTCCCGAGACCTGCAGTTTGGCCAGGCGCTTGGGCAGGGAGTCGGCCTGCATCGGGGCAAAACCCATGGCCCGTGCGGACCCAATCTGCGCGAGCGCGTGGGCGGGGAATTCCTCGGCGACCTTGGCGAACATCTTGGCATCCGCCCGGCGGACGCTCTTGGCAAACGCTCCCTGCGCCCATGGCCGCCAATACGGGTGGCGCGGATCTGCCAGCAAGGCGCTGACCGAGGCCAGCGCCGCGACGGCGATGCCCTCGTCCTCGGGGCAGGGTTCCTCGCGATCCACCAGCAAGATGATGGGCTGCACCAGCTCGCCGGTCGGTTCAGGGAATTCCTCGACCGGACTCTCTGGTGCGTCGGGACGTGGGGATGGTTCGTTCAGGCTGCTTTCCACGGGTTCCAGCCTATGCGGTAGTGGAACCGATCAGGACTTCCACCACGTGTCGGAGATCGTGACGGGAGTGGTGCGCTTGTGCCGTGTCCGCAGGAACTTGCCCTCGATCAGGGTTGCGGCGGCCTCCGGGATCTCCCGTCCCTCCAAGTAGTCATCGATGTTCTCGTAGGTGATGCCCAGCTCATCCTCGTCGGTGCGTAGAGGCTGGCCGTCGAGCAGATCGGCCGTGGGGACCTTTTCCCATAATTGCCTCGGGGAGTCCAGATGCCGCAGCAGCTCGCGGTTCTGGCGCTTGTTCAGACCGAAGAGCGGAAGGAGGTCGGCCCCGCCGTCTCCGAACTTGGTGAAGAATCCGGTGACCGATTCGGCGCCGTGATCGGTGCCCAGGACCAAAAGGTTTTCCTCGCCGGCCAAGGTGTACTGGGCGATCATGCGCATGCGCGCCTTGATGTTGCCCTTGTTGAAATCCGAGACCGGTGTGCCCACGGCCTTGTGGAAGGCGGCTTCGAGTCCGTCGACACCCGCCTTGACGTTGAAGGTCCGTTCCACGTCTGCGGCCACGAACTCCATGGCGGCCTGCGCGTCGTCCTCGTCGAGCTGGGTTCCGTAGGGAAGTCGAACGGCGACGAACTTGGCGTCGGTTCCTGCAGCCCGGAGCTCCTCCGCGGCGAGTTGTGCCAAGCGCCCGGCCAGGGTGGAGTCCAGGCCGCCAGAGATGCCAAGCACAAACCCGCTGGTGTGCGTGGCGGTGAGGTATTCCTTGAGGAAATCAATGCGGGCACGGACCTCCGCGGCGGGGTCGATCCGGGGCTTGACACCCATTTCCTTGATGATGGCAGCCTGTAGTTCGCGCATGTCCCTAGCCTAACCTGTCAAGGGAACCCAACCATGGCGGATTCGTCCTACGCGTCCGCGGGAGGCCGGTTGGGATCCCATCCAAGGTTGGTGGCCATTTTCTGCAGGGATGAGACCGTGGTGGAATACTCCTCCGGCGTGATTCCGGCGCTTGATTCCTCGCGCATCGCATCGACGATCTCTGTGAGACGGTTCAGGGACACCGACCCCTGCTCGGTGAGTGCAAAGGTGTGCCCTTCCTCGGCAACCCAACCCGATTCAACGAGCTCGGCCAGATGCTCGGATGGGCTGGTGGGTTCGTCTTCGATCTGGACGTCCCCGAAGAACGGGGCAAGGGCTGCAGTCAGCTCGCCTCCGGTGGCGGGTCCGCGCGTCAGGACATTGAGCAATTGCCATTGCCGGCGGGTGACGCCGTGCTCTTCGAGGGAGTTGGCGAACTGCTCGGAGATGAGCGAGTCAACCAATTTAAGCCAGTAACCCAAAGGGCGAGAATCGGTCATGACCCCACCCTAACCCGGGGACCACCTGCCTGTCTGTAGCCGGGTTGGCCACGCGGCGAGTGAGGGAAGGCAGTGCGGGCGATGCCGGCTTCTCAATGACACACACTCGCTGCGATCGCAGGTATGCCGTCGACCAAACTAGAATTGAACTCATGACCAACACTGCCGCGCGCACCCGCCTGCTCGAACTCATCAAGGAACTCGCCGTGGTCCACGGCAAGGTCATCCTTTCCTCCGGCAAGGAGGCCGACTACTACATCGATCTACGCCGCATCACCCTGCACCACGAGGCGGCCCCGCTGGTGGGCTCCGTCATGCTGGAAATGCTCGACGAGGCAGGCATAGAATTCACCAATGCCGGCGGCCTGACCATGGGTGCGGACCCGGTGGGCACCGCACTCATGCACGCCGCCGGACACGCCGGACGCTCCATCGACGCGTTCGTGGTCCGCAAGGCCCAGAAGTCCTACGGCATGGGCCGACAGGTCGAGGGCCCCTCGGTCGAGGGACGCAACGTCGTGGTCCTCGAGGACACCTCCACCACCGGCGGTTCCGCACTGACCGCCGTCGAGGGCGTTCGCAAGGCAGGCGGCAACGTCGTGGCGGTGGCAGTGATCGTTGACCGCGACACCGGATCCAAGGAACGCATCGAGGCCGAGGCCGGTGTGCCCTACCTCTATGCCTTCGGTAAGGACGAGCTGGGCCTCTAAGCCCGCCACTTGTGACTTCCGCTGACGCGCCAGTCCTGCGTGCAGTGCGCCGCGGAGACCCCGGGGCAGTCCTGGCACTTATCGAGTCCGACCGCCCCGGGGTACTCGCGGCCAAGCGTCCCGTCGCGGCGCTGTACCGCTTGATGATGAGCGCCCCGGGGTTGGCCACCTCGCCCGAGGGGCACTGGACCGGTGAATTGGGCAAGCACGTCGACGCGGTGGTGTGTGCCCATGCAGCATGCATCGGCCCCATGCGGGCAGCCGACCTGGTCGCTATCCCGCGGAAAGTGCTCAAGAACGCCTACCCAAGGATCTTTCCGGAAGAATTGCCCGCGATCCTCGAACGGCTGGGAGAGAACTACCAGCGCGCTCCCAAGAACTGGGACAAGATCAGCCCCTACGGGGTGATGTTTGATTGGGTCGTTTGCGGGCTCGCCCCCGCTCCCACCGGTGACGGCACGGTGAACCACCTGCTCTTTACCCTTCGCTGGAGCAAGCCGCGCGAACGCGCGGCGCTGTTTGCGGCAGCTCCGGCCTTGGCCGCGATTACCTTGCCGAGGCTTTTCGACGCCGAAGTCAGGCCCTCCCTAGGCGCCGCCGCGCTGGACTGGCAGCTGGATCCGGCCAGCGAGGACCGTATCGATCGACAGATTTTGGGCCTGCTCCGGACCGGAACGTGGGATTCGGAACAGGTACACGATGGGATTGACCGCTTCCGGACGCGCCACACCAGTGCCTTCCAATTGCGCTGGGCTGACGGACTGGAACGATTACTGGCCGCAGAACGGGCTGAGCCCTGAGGCAAGTGTTTAATGCGGGCCCGGAGATGGAGGTTTTGCTTGCCTCGGGAAGGGTTCGGCGCAACCTGCTTCTCGGACGCGAATCGCTACATCTACGTTAGACCGAATGCGGGCTGGTCAACTTACGGTTTACGCTCGCGAAACCGGGGGTGGAACGCCATGCTGCCGCGCTACCACAAGTCGTAGATAGGTGCCGGTTTTCTTCTGCTATTCTTGCCCTATCCACGGACCTCCCGGCGCATCTGCCCGCCGGTTGAAGATAACGGGTGGCGCATTTTATTACCGCTGTTGAGAACTGGAGCCCTAGATGCATTTGACCCCACGTGAGCACGAAAAACTCATGGTGGTTGTTGCCGCCGACCTGGCGCGCAGACGCCAATCCCGCGGACTGCTGCTCAACCATCCCGAATCCGTGGCCATCCTGACCTATGAACTGATTGAAGGCGCCCGGGACGGGCGCACGGTGGCGGATTTGATGAGCTACGGAACCACCATCCTGACCCGGGAGCAGGTCATGGAGGGGGTCGCCGACATGATTTCGGACGTGCAGGTCGAGGCGACCTTCCCCGACGGCACCAAACTCGTCACCGTCCACAACCCGATTCGCTAGGCAAGGGAGAAGAACATGAAACCGGGAGAATACATCCTGCGTGACGAACCCGTGCTCTGCAATTCGGAGCTCGAAACCCGAATCCTGAACCTGGTGAACCACGGCGACCGTCCCATCCAGGTCGGATCGCACTACCACTTTGCCGAGGTCAACCCGCAGCTGGACCTGGACCGGGTGGCCGCCCGCGGCTTCCGTCTGGACATCCCCGCCGGCACCGCCGTCCGCTTCGAGCCCGGCGATGCACGCACCGTGCACTTGGTCGAATTCGCCGGGCGCCGGCACGTCTATGGGTTCCAGGACCGCGTGAACGGCCCGGTCGGCGAGACCATCCCGGCCGTGGAGACCGAAGCCATCGGCGGCTCCGCCGGCATCAACCCGGTCACCGAAGCGGAATTGGTCGCCGACTACGACATCGATCTGCCCAACCTGGGCGGGGAATCGGTGGGCTTCCACACCGACTTCGGCGTGGACCCCGTGGACGAATCGCTTCCGCCGCACCCCGAAGAGGTTCGGCGCGCCACCGAGGAAAGCGAAAAGGCCGAGGCCGACGCGGCCTCGAAGGATCAGACCCCGGAGGAGGACCAATCATGAGCTTTGAAATGAGCCGCAAGCACTATGCGGAGATGTACGGACCCACCACCGGTGACGCCATTCGCCTGGCCGACACCGAGCTGCTGGCCGAGATCGAGCACGACTACACCAACTACGGCGACGAAGTCGTCTTCGGCGGCGGCAAGGTCATCCGCGACGGCATGGGCCAAAACGGCCAGATGACCCGCGACCAGGACATCCCGGACACCGTCATCACCAACGTGGTGGTGCTGGACTACACCGGGATCTACAAGGCCGACGTCGCCTTGCGCGACGGCCACATCTTCAAGATCGGCAAGGCCGGCAACCCCGACATCACCAACGGGGTGAACATCACCATCGGTGCGGCAACCGACATCATTGCGGGCGAGCACAAGATCTTGACCGCCGGCGCCATCGACACCCACATCCACTTTGTGAGCCCCGACCAGGTTCCGGTGGCCCTGGCCTCGGGGGTCACCACCATGATCGGCGGCGGCGCCGGGCCTTCCGATGCCTCGAAGGCAACGACAGTGACCCCGGGGCCCTGGCACCTGTCCCGGATGCTGCAGGCCGTTGAAAACCTGCCCATGAACATCGGATTCCTGGGCAAGGGTCACGCCAGCGCCAGAGGCCCGCTGGCCGAACAGATCCGCGCCGGCGCCATCGGCCTGAAAATCCACGAGGACTGGGGAGCAACCCACTCCTCGATCGACAACTCGCTGAAGATCGCCGACGAATTCGACGTGCAGATCGCCATCCACGCCGACACGCTGAACGAATGCGGCTTCGTGGAGGACACCATCGCGGCCATCGACGGGCGGGTCATCCACACCTTCCACACCGAGGGTGCCGGTGGCGGCCACGCACCGGACATCATCCGCATGGCGGGGCTGCCCAACGTGCTGCCGGCCTCCACCAACCCCACTTTGCCGTACACGAACAACACCGTGGATGAGCACCTTGACATGCTCATGGTGGCCCACCACCTCAACGCCGACATCCCGGAGGACGTCGCGTTCGCCGACTCGCGCATCCGCGCCGAGACCATTGCGGCCGAGGACGTGCTGCACGACATGGGCGTGTTCTCCATGACCTCCTCCGACTCCCAGGCCATGGGACGCGTCGGGGAGACGGTGCTGCGCACCTGGCAGGTCGCCGACGCCATGAAGCGCCAGCGCGGCAAGCTGGAGGGCGACCCCGAGGTGGGAGACAACTTCCGGCTCAAGCGCTACATCTCGAAGTACACCATCAACCCGGCCATCGCCCACGGCATCGCCGATTCCATCGGCAGCATCGAGGAAGGCAAGTTCGCCGACCTGGTGCTCTGGGATCCCGCGTTCTTCGGGGTGAAGCCGGACATGGTCATCAAGGGCGGGCTGATCGTCCAGTCGCTCATGGGGGATTCCAATGGATCGATCCCCACCCCGCAGCCGCGCACGCTGCGCGCCAACTTCGGTGCGCTGGGCACCGCCGTGCACCACTCCTCGATCACCTTCCTGTCCCAGGCAGCCATCGAGGAGGGCGTGCCCGAGCGCCTGCGGTTGCGCAAGGTCATCCGGCCGGTTTCAGGCATCCGGACGCTGACCAAGTCCGACCTGAAGTTCAACGGCGAAACCCCTGACATCCAGGTCGACCCGCAGACCTACCAGGTCACCGTGGACGGGGTGCTGGCCACCTGCGAGCCCTCCAGCGTGCTGCCCATGGCCCAGCGCTACTTCCTCTTCTAAGCCGACGTCGAGCATTTCAAAGGAGTTCCATGATCATCGAGCAGCTTTCGGGCAACAAACGCGATGTCCCCGAGGCCGAGCTGGCAAAGCTGCACGAGGAAAAAGTCGTGCTGCCCTCCGCAGCCCTGGTCAAGCGCATCCAGCGCGTCACCACCGACCACGGCCGGGAGCTGGGCATCCGCCTGGCCCCGGGCGCGGACCTTCAGGACGGCGACATCCTGCTGCGCAACGAGAAGGAAATCATCACCGTCTCGGTGCTTCCCACCGACGTGTTGGTCATTGCCCCGGGCAGCGTCTTCGAGATGGGGCAGGTGGCGCACGCCCTGGGCAACCGCCACCTGCAGGCGCAGTTCTTCGACGCCGATTCCGACTATGGCGCGGCGGTGATGGTGGTGCAATACGACCACACCGTCGAGGATTTCCTCAAGCACCACAAGACGCCGTTCCAGCGCCAGGAACGCGTGATGCCGTTGCCGTTCCGCCATGCCGAACACACCCACTAGCCCCGGGCCGGGCCATCTGCTGACGCTGCTGCAGCTGACCGACTCGGCGCTGCCCACCGGCGCCTTCAGCCACTCCCTGGGCCTGGAAAGCTACCTGGACGCCCGGACCGTGCACGACGAGGCCAGCTTCACGCTGTGGCTCGAGAAGTTCATCGCCCAGTCCCTGGCCTACACCGACGGGCTGGCGGTGCGCCTGGCCCACGAGGCTGCCGGGGGAGAGGAGCTGGCGCGGATCGATGCGCTGGTCCATGCCTCGGCCGTGCCGCGGCAGATCCGCGAGGCAGGGGTGAAGATGGGCGCGCGCATGCTGCACGTGGCCACCAGCGTCTTCCCCACCAAGGAGCTCGAGGACTACCGGAAGCAGGTGGCCTCCGGCACCTGTTTCGGGCACCCGGGCATCGCCTTTGCCCTGGGCGCGCGCGGCGCCGGCGCCCCGTGCGCCGACACCGTTGCGGCTTACCTGTTCTCCACCGTGACCTCGCTGACGCAGAACGCGATCCGCGGGATCCCCATCGGGCAGAACGCCGGGCAGCGGGTGCTGCGTGCCATGCACGCCCCGGTGTTGGCGGCAGTGGAGAAGATCTTCGCCCTGGACCTCCAGGACCTGGGAGCGGCTGCCCCTGGCCTGGAAATTGCGCAGATGCGCCACGAACACCTGCGCGCCCGCATGTTCATGTCCTGACCGGCAGTGACATGCGGCGCGAGAAACCTACGACAGAAGGAGTGCATGATGGAACCGATTTGCATTGGCATCGGCGGACCCGTGGGAGCGGGCAAGACCCAGCTGATCGAGCGGATCACCCGCAGGCTGAACGACGAGGTGTCGATGGCCGCGATCACCAACGACATCTACACCATCGAGGACGCCAAGATCCTGGCGGCCAACGGCGTGCTGCCGCTGGATAGGATCGTCGGCATCGAGACCGGCGGCTGCCCGCACACCGCGATCCGCGAGGACACCTCGATGAACTCCGCGGCCATCGAGGAACTGAAGGCCAAGCACCCGGACCTGCAGGTCATCTTCGTCGAGTCCGGGGGAGACAACCTCTCCGCGACGTTCTCCCCGGAACTCGTGGACTTCTCCGTCTACATCATTGACGTGGCCCAGGGCGAGAAGATCCCGCGCAAGGCCGGACAGGGCATGATCAAGTCCGATTTGTTCATCATCAACAAGACCGACCTGGCCCCCTACGTGGGCGCCGACCTGTCGGTGATGGAGCGCGACTCCAAGGAATTCCGCGGGGACAAGCCGTTCTGCTTCACCAACCTCAAGACCGACGAGGGACTGGACACCGTCATCGACTGGCTCAAGCACGAGGTGCTGATGCTGGACCTGGGCTAGGGAGGATGGCACCGAGAATGCCCGAGCAGCCAGCCATCAAGGAGCTGGGGCCCTCGCCCTTCGCGGGAACCAAGCTCGTGGGCGAGCTGCGCCTGCAGGTGGGGAACCGCGCCGGAAAGGCGATCGCCACCCGGCAGTACCACCAGGGCGCCCTGCGGATCCTGCGGCCGCACTACCTTGATGACACGGCACAGGTCTGCTACACCATCGTGAACCCCGGCGGCGGCTACCTCGGCGGGGACAACTACGGCATCGAGGTCTCTGTGGACGAAGGCGCCTCGCTGCTGCTGACCACCCAGTCGGCCACCAAGGTGTACAAGACCCCCGGCACCTTTGCCCGCCAGGACCTGGTGGTGCGCCTGGACGCCGGGGCGGTGCTCGAATACGTGCCCGACCAGCTCATCGCCTACCGCGGGGCCGACTACCGGCAGTTCACCACGGTGGACATGCACCGGGATTCCAGCCTGCTCTTCTGCGAGGTGCTCACCCCGGGGTGGAGCCCGGACGGGAAGCTCTTCCGCTACGACGAGGTGCGCCTGCGAACCGAGGTCTGCGTGGACGGCCGCCTGGCGGTGCTGGACAACCTGCTGGTGCGCCCGGGAGCGGACTCGCTGGATTCGTTGCTCTTCCTGCAGGACTACACGCACGTGGGAATGCTGCTGGCCATCGATGCGAACATCGGTTCCGGAGACGTCGAGCGCATCCGCGACCTGGCTTACCGAACCGGGAAGGCGCAGCGCACCGAGGTGCATCTGGGGATCAGCAAGGTGCCGGGCCCGGGCGTCGCCGTGCGTGCCCTGTCGAACTCCACCGAGGCCATCACTGCGGTCCTGATGTCCGTGGTCGACGAGCTGCGCCACCACCTGAGGGGCCAAAAGCCGCTGAACCTGCGCAAGTACTAGGGGCGTGCCCCACCTGTGCGTTTGCGGTGCAGGCAACGCGCGTCCTGCGTGGCGGTATGCGCCCAGGTATCCCAACCCGTCCCGGAGGCCGCCTACCTGTCGAAAATCGTCATCTCTGTGCTCGGCACGCCCCCAAGTTTGGTCGTGCCGAGTACGGAGGTAACGGTCACGGGACCGTCTTAGGTCTGAACCCGAGCCGCTTCAAAGCGGTTAGTGGCCACACGTTCCCCGTCATCGAATACTGCCGTGGATATCGGCACCCGGACGTTGGTGCTCGATCGCCAGAACGGCAAATTCCACGTGGGGAATATATCGAAAAGTGGAATATTCGAGGATGCTCCCCGGCTGCCGTTGGCCAGGGCCAGCCACCCCGCAAGATCCGCGACAACAAGCATGATCGCCCCTCCGTGGTGCACTGCGTGATTTGCTTCCTTGGTGGCGCCGATCCCCCCTGCTGCCCCCAAGGCTGCAACGGGAAGTCCAACGAGCCGGATGCACGGCTTCGGGCCGCAGGGCGGGCGGCACCTGTGCCCGGGTGCCCCCATCAAGTACCAAACTAGCTGACGCGACAAGTGGAAAAGCGCGGCCAGCGAGTTCTCGAACAACCCCGAACAAAGCCGGATATTCCGAACGGGACGTAACGGCTTTCCGGCTGGGGTCACCGGGTGCCTAAGATTCAGGTGGGGCCTTGTGCGGCATGCACGCGGCGGTAGCTAAAGAGGACTGAATGATTGACGAACCCCCTGCAGCGGAGCGCCCGGCGAGCTCATACGATGAAATCGCCCATGACTTGCAGGTATTGCGTTTCGCCGCCGGTGATATTTCCTATGCCGAGATAGTCCGCCGGATTGCGGCCCACAGGGAGCTCGGCGGCGTGGATGCCGGCAACGCCCGTCCCGCCCGCACCACGGTCTACGACGCATTCCGGACCGGGCGAACGCGAGTCAACCCCCAGCTCGTCGGTGAAATTGCGCGCGTCCTGGGGGCGTCCGAAGCCGAGGTCGCCCAGTGGGAACACCGTTGCCTTCATGCCAGGCGCAACCCGCGGGAAGTTCCCGCCGCGATGCCGGACGCCGAAGCGGAACCAGCAACTCCGCAGTCGGCCGTGGCTGAGGCGGCGCTTCCGGCGCGACGTCGGAAACTCATGCTTCTTCTGGCATGTGTTTGCTTGAACGTCCTGGGATTCACGCTGGTGGCCTGGTTGGGGTTGCCGCTCTATTTCGACATGGTGGGCACGGCCATCGTCGCCATTGTGCTTGGCCCCTGGGCAGGCGTGGCCGTGGGGTTGACCACCAACGCGATTGGCTTGGCCATCACCGACTCTTCGTCGATTGCCTTCGCGCTGGTCAACATTGCCGGCGCCTTGGTGTGGGGATACGGTGCGCGGCGCCTTCGACTGTGCCAAACCTTCCCCAGGTACGTGTTGCTCAATGTCCTCGTTGCCCTCAGCTGTTCGCTGGTCGCATCCGCCTTGCTGGTCCTGTTGTTCAACGGCGGAACCGGCCACGCATCGGAGTCGACAACCCGGAATCTCGCGGCGATGGGCAATTCCTTGTACCTCGCCGTCTTGGGGTCGAACCTGGTTCATTCCCTGGCCGACAAATTATTGACTGGCTTTGTCGTTCTTGGTGCGTTGGGCGCCGTTCGGCGATGGATCGAGGTTCCGTTCTACGAGGCGTTGAGCGCGGACGTGAAGCTCCTTCTGAAGGCGGTTGGCGACCCCGCCCGCAACGCCGGGCCCGGCTCCCGGCGTTGGCCGGCTCCCTTGCCGGTGCGGGTGGCTGGCCCCGATCCCGGGAGGAACGAGTCGGAATCGACCGCCGACAGGCCCTGAGCCTCGTGACCGTCAGGAAGGACGTCCGGCGTGGTTGACGTCTGCGAGGTCCACCATGGTGTGGGCAACCCTGGACAGCGCGGCGCGGTCGTGCGAGGCGATGAGGACGGCGGCGCCGGTCGCGGCGCGGACGGCGAACAACCCCAGGATGACGGCTTTGGTTCCGGCGTCGAGTTGGGCGGTTGGCTCGTCACAGATCAGCACCTCCGGATCCAGTGCCAGGGCACGGGCCACCATGGCCCGTTGGAGCTGCCCGTCCGAGACCTGGTGCGGATAGTGCCGCAGCAGTGCCGGATCCAATTGCACCGCCTCGGCCAGCTCGGCCAGCCGTTTGGCATGGCGCCGTGGTTGCGGGCGCAGGGCGCGGTCGCGGATGGCCAGCGGAGCGCAAATCAGTGCGTCAAGGCGCAGCCGCGGATCGGCGGCGGCACGCGGGGACTGCAGCACCATGCCAATGGACTGGCGCACCCGACGCGGGACCGGGGTACCTGGTGCAAATGCCTGGCCGTTGACGAGCACGGCCCCGGAAGCCGCGGGCGTCATCAAAGCGGCGATGCGTAGCAACGTCGATTTGCCCGCCCCCGAGGGGGCGCCAAGCCCCGTGATTTCGCCTGCTCCGACCCGCAGGCTCAACCCCTCGAGCAGCTTCCCGGATGCCGGTGCGGTGCCGGGGTGGGTGTAGGAAACGTCCGCGAGCTCCAGGCTCATGCCAACGCCCCCAGCAGCGAATCGGTCGCCGGATGCGCCGGGTTGCCGAGCACCTCCGAGGCGGGGCCCGATTCAACGACCAGCCCTTCCTGAACCACCGCCAGGTGGTCCGCGATGCGGGGGGCCAGCTCGAGGTCGTGGGTGACCATCACGATGGTGGTTCCCGCTGCGGCCAGGGACCGCAGCAGCGTTTCCACGTGGCCAACCGTGTCGGAATCCAGGGCGCTGGTGGGCTCGTCCACCAGCAGGATCCGCGCGCCGACGGCAACGCCCAGGGCGAGTGCAACCCGCTGCGCCTGCCCGCCGGAAAGCTCGTGCGGGTAGCGTGCGGCCAAGGATCCGTCGATGGACGCCGCCTCCAGTGCCGCGAGGGCATCGGCGGGGGAGGATGGCCTCTTGGCGGCCTTGAGCGTTTGGCGCATCTGTGAGGCAACCGTCCGCACGGGGTTCAGTGCGGTGCCGGATGAGCCCGGAACCAGTACGGTTGCGGTGCCCCGCACCGCGGCCAGCCCCGCCGCGTCCAGTGTGCGTCCGCCGACCGTGATATTTCCCGTGAAACTTGCTCCGGCGGGCGGCAACCCGGCCAGGGTGCGCAGCAGCAGGGACTTTCCCGCCCCGGAGGCGCCAATAATGACATTGATGCGCCCGGCCTCGGCCCGGTAGTCGATCCCCTTGAGCACCAGGGACGCTGCCCCGGGGGCGGTGGTCGAGGGGATCCGGAGGCCCAGGCCGGAGACCCGGATTGCCGCACCGTCCGGGGATTGGTCCGGATCGGTGTGGGGGATTGCGCGCGCAACGGCCGGGGCCGTTGCCGGCTGCGTCGTGGAGCCTTTGCTGAAGGCACGGGCCGGCAGGGCGGCGGTGGACCAGCTGACCAGAACCAGCAGCCCGGCGGGGAAGGCCAGCAGCCACCAGGCGCCGGCCAGGAGCCCGCCGCGGGCATCGTCCAGCAGCAGGCCCAGCGATGCGGATTCGGGCGGCAGCCCAACGCCCAGGAAGGACAGCGAGCTCTCATGCCAAATGGCATGGGGCAGCTGCAGCACGAGGGCAATGGCGGCCTGCGGTGCGACCGCCGGAAGCAGGTGGGTGAACCAGATGAAGGCCGTCCCCGCGCCGGAGGCCCGGGCGAGCTGCACGTAGTCTGCCGTGCGCTCGGCCAGCAGCCGCGAACGCACGATCCGTGCCACCTGCGTCCAGTGCGTCAATGCAATGGACAGCACGATCGCCCACCACTGCCCGCGCCACAAGGCGACAATCACCACCGCCAGCAACAGGTGCGGCAACGCATTCGTCGCATCAACCAAGCGCATGGCAATGCGGTCGACAAGCCCGCCGCGCCACGCTGCCAACAGCCCGACGCCCACCCCGAGCGCGGTGGAGAACCCCGAGGCCAACAGGGCCAGGAACAGGGACATGCGCAGGCCCTGGGCGGAACGGGTCCACACGTCCCGGCCCAAGGTATCGGTGCCAAAGAAGTGCTGGCCCGAGGGTGCCTGCAGCACCGCGGACAGGTCCACCGCACGCGGATCCAGCGGTTGCAGCCACGGGACCAACACGGCATAGCTGACGGCCAGGCCGAGCAGGGCAAGGGGAAGCAGGCGGGGCCTAGACATCGCTGACCCGCGGATCGAGGAAGAGGTAGCAGGCGTCTGCCAGCGCGGACCCGGCAAATACCGCCGCGCTGGTCAGGGCGGTGACCGCGGCCAGCAAGGGGAAATCTCCCGCGATCGCCGAGGACACCGTGGCCGAGGCCAGACCCGGCCAGGAGAACACCGCCTCGACGAGTAGCGCCCCGGTGACAAGTTCGCCCAGCTTCGAACCCACCACCGTCATGAACGGCAGCAGTGCCACCGGCAACACGTGGGTGCGCAGGACCGTGAACTGGCCCAGCCCGCGTCCGCGCGCGGCCAGCACCGCATCGGAATCCAGCGCCTCGAGCACCGAGGCCCGCAAGTTCAACACCAGCCACGGCAGCAGGGTCACCGCCAGCACGCCCGCCGGCAGGACCAGGTGCAGTGCAATGCCGCCGACGGTGGGGTCGGCCCCTCCCGACGCGGCGCCTCCGGCCGGCAACCCCAGGACGATCGCGAAGACGGCGATGGCCGCCAGTCCGAGCACAAACGACGGGATGGCCTGGGCAAGGTGGACGAGGCCGAGCACGACGGCGTCAGCGGCCGAGCCGGGTCGGCGGGCGGCACCCACCGCCAGCACCACCGAGAGCGCCATGGCCACGAGCAGCCCCGAGGCCACCAGCAACGCGGTGTAGGGAAGTCGTTCCGACACCACCTGTGCCACCGGCTGGCCGAAGACCCGGGAGGTGCCCCAATCCCCGCGGAAGATGCCGGAAACCCAGCGCCACCAGATCGCGTACCAGGCATCGTTGAGCCCCAGCTGCGCGGTCAGTTCACCGCGTTGCGCCGGGGTCGCGTGTTCGTATTGCGAGCCCATGTACAGGGCCAGCGGGTTGAAGGGGGCCAGGGAGGCGAGCCAGAAGACCGCGGCGGTGATCCCGGCCGTGGCCGGAACCGCCACGAGCGTGCGCCGCCCCAGCAGGGAGAGAACCTTGCGGGCACGTATGCGCCCCCGGGTCAGGAGCGCCGGCGGGGCCTGCATGCTCATGGCCGGGGGACCCATTGGCCGATCTTGGCCCAGGGGCCCCACGCGGTGCCGTGGTCGTGGGGCTCCAGCAGGGTCCCGGTGCCCTGCCAGGTATCTGAGACGGCGGCGCGTTGGACGTAGGTGTGGTCGATGAACGCGAGCAGGACCATGGACGGTTCGCTCGTGTACAGCCGTTGGACCTCGCGGTACGCGGTGGCCCGCTTGGCCGCATTTAGGGTGGTGCGCCCGGTTTCCAGCGCTCGGTCCATGGCCGGGTCGGCATACCTGCTCGGGTTGTCGTAGTAAGCACCGGTTGCCGGATAGGAGGAATGCAGCATTTTGTACAGCTGGGTGTCCACGTCGTAGGGGGTATCCCCGCCGCCGAGCATGATCGCGTCGGTGCCCGCTCGGGGCTCGGCTTGGTCGAAGGTCGCGGCTTCGACCGAGACATCGATGCCGAGCTGCTTCATTTGGGCGGAGAACGCCAGGGACAGGTCGCGGCGCAACTGGTCCCCGGGGTTGTACATGAGGGTGAACGCGGCCGGGTTCCCGTCCTTGGAGCGCATCGAGTTCTCGCCGACAGCCCAGCCCGCCTCATCCAGCAATTCTGCGGCGCGCTGTGGGTCGCGGGCGAAGACGGCCCCGGGATCGAAGGCATCGCCGTATTCGGCGGGCACGAAGGTGTGTGCCGGCCGCCCGGCACCGGCCAGGACGCCGTCGATCAGCGCCTGCCGATCCACGGCAAGGTTAAGCGCCATGCGCACCTTCGGGTCGCCGGTCAGAGGATTGTCCGCCGGGAGTGAGATCCCGCGCCAGTCTGCGGAGGTGGCCGTGACCAGATCGAATTCGGAGTTCGCGGCAAAGGTCTGGGCCAGCCGCGAGGGAAGTGTGGTGCCGTCGAATTCCCCGGCCAGCATGCGTTGGGCACGCGCGTTGTCATCGGGCGCGGCCTCGTAGGTGACGCGTTTGAGCGCGACTTCGCCACCGTGGTAATCCGGGTTGGCCGACAGGACCAGGCGCGAAGGGCCGATCGAGTCCACCAGGTAGGGGCCGGTGCCCACGGGTGCACGGTTCAAGGCCGATTCCTCGAAACGCTGGCCGGGCACGATGGCCTCGGAGGGGGCGATGCCGACGAGCATGGCCGTCTTGAAGGACACCTGGGACTCGTGCAGCGTGAACCTGACAGTGTGCGAATCCAAGGCCTTGACCTCCACGACGTTTGAGAGCGTGCCGAAGATCGGCGAGGCGCTCGCAGGATCCATGATGGCCTTGTAGCTTGCCACAACATCGGCGGCATCAAAGTCGGTCCCGTCGCTGAACCGGGCGTCTCGGCGCAGCGGAACCGTCCATGTGCGCGCGTCGGCGGAGACCGTCGGTTCCGCCGCGGCCAACAGCGGTACGATCCGGGGCAACTCGTCGGGGGAACCGGCCAGGGTGTACAGCGATTCGTTGACCTTGCCCGTGCCGTTGTTGTCGAACCCCGCCAGCGGGTTGAGCGTCTCCGGCAAGGCCGCGGTGAGCAGTGCCAGGGAGGACCCGGCGGGCTCCGCACCGGCGGTCCCGGGTGCCGCGGGCGCGCATGCGGTCACGGCCAATAGAATGGAGGCAAGAAAGGCCAGCGTCGTCAGGCGTTGTGGATTTCGCACGTTCGGGGTTTGGGCCTTTCATCCGGGTCGCCGGCGGACAAGCGGGATGCGGCAACGCCCCTACTGTACATCTGTCTGGGCAAACAGATGAAGGGTTCGGGGGATGGGTCCGGTGAGCTTGGGCACCAGCCCGCAACGAAGGGAAGGAGGGGACCACATGCCGGAAACGGAACACAGCAAGATCGGGGCGGACGCGGTGGCCGCCTCGGAGTCGAACATGCCCGAGTGGATCGACGTCTTTGCCTTGGTTGCGGATGCCACGCGGATGAAGATCCTCATCGCCATGCATGCCGCCCCGGACTCCTCGGTGAGCCAGTTGGCCACCGCCACGGCGTTGGGCGCCAACACCGTCACCCAAGCCCTGGCCACCTTGCACAAGGCGGGCGTGGTGAGCGTGCGTGCCGACGGCCGCTACCGCCGCTGGACCCTGACCCATCCGGAGGTCCACCGGCTGCTGCACCAGATGCAGGCACCGCATTCGGAATTGCACCCCGAGCACTAGCGGCCGGCCGCACGCCGGGGCAGCCTGTGGACGGAGGTCCGTCTGCCGTGCCGTGCACATGGCGGATGGCGCCCGCCCCGGGGGACGAACGCCATCCATCGTGGTGACTGGTTACTCGATGGGGATCAGTACCCCAGTCCGAAGCCGAACGGGTAGAGTTCCCCGTCCGTGGTCTCCTTGTAGCCGGGCAGGTCGCTGTACTGCTCGCGGATTGCCTCGGCGGTCCCGGCCAGCGCGAACGGCATCCGGCCTTGCGGGGCGACCTTGCCGGAGAGGATGTCCATCAGCGCGGTGTCGCTCATGCCGAACCCTGCCACGATCGCGCCCGCATCGCGCAGCCCGCTGGCCTCGTCCATGACGAAGGGCTGGCGGAAGTACACGTGCAGGACCACCTTGGACGGATCCTCGACCTCGCTCATGACCTGCTTGATGGTGTCCAGCGACGGGGTGATCTTCCACGACTCGGACTCGGCCATGGACGTGAAGTCCAGGATGCTGGATTCCCACGGCAGCGACCCGCCGAAGCGCAGGCCGTCGTCGGTGCATTCGGCCGCGCCCTGGGTGACACAGGCATCGGCGGCACCGTAGGGGCTCTGTCCGTCGAGCCCTTCAACGCCATCCAACACGGAGGGGTTGATGTGCTCGGGGTTCATGCCGGATTCCGGGTCGTTGCTGGTGTACGAGCCGGTGTTGGCGTTGTTCACCGTGATGTTCAGCAGGGCGACATCGCTGTCCTTGGCGCTGGGCCGGGCGGCAGGGTCCTTGGTATTGCCGTTGGTGACGTTGTAGCCGTATTCGGTGACCTTCTCGGCGGAGATGTCTCCCAGGACGTAGACGTCGGACTCGGGCTTCAGTGGCAGGACCTTGTCCCCGTCGGCGGTCTCCTTGTTCTGCAACAGGACCGCGGACTTGCGCTGCAGGTCCAGGCCCACCTCGCGGTTCGCCGCGCTGCCGACCACGTCGTTCGCGGCGCTCGTGTCAACGTACGGGTTTTCGAACAGGCCCATGCTGAACATCGGTTCGGTCAATCGCGTGGCGGCGAGCGTGATGCGCTCCTCGGTCAGCAGCCCTGAATCGACCAGGTCGGTGATCGTCTTGACGTCGTGGAAGCCCGAGAGGGTGTCGGTGCCGCCGTTGATGGCGGCCGCGACGCGCTCGGGAACCGACTTGTCCTCCAGGCCCCAGGCCCGGTCGTTGATGATGCCGGTGTCCGAGTTGACGTAGCCCTTGAATCCGAGCTCGTCGCGCAAAAGGTCATTGACGATCTGCTTGGAGAAGGCCATGCCGGTCTGGTCGTAGGTGACGCCGTTGTGTGTGACCTCCACCGGGGCGCCGTAGTACGGCATGATCGAGGAAACGCCGGCCTTGATGGCCGCCTCGAAGGGCTTGAGGTGTTCGGCGAACGCGTCGCCCGGGTAGACCTGGGTCTTGCCGAAGGAATAGTGGGCATCCAGGCCAAGCTCCTGCGGTCCGCCGCCCGGGAAGTGCTTCATGGTTAGCGCCACGGAAGTGTCAGGGCTCAGAGAGGAGCCTTCCGCATCGAGCGGGCCCTGCAGGGATTCAACGAGCGTGGTCATGATGTTGGAGTTCAGGTCCGCGTCTTCGGTGAACGTCTCGTGGGCGCGGTACCAGCGCGGCTCGGTGGACAGGTCGGCCATGTAGCCGTACATCCCGCGCAGCCCGATGGACTCCCACTCATCGCCCATGACGTTGGCGAAGTCCTCGACCACCGACATGTCGCCGGTGGTCGGTGCCTGCCCGGTGCTCGCGGCTTCCTCGCCCAGTGCCGCGGCGGCGATGCCCGCCTCCTTGGGGAAGGCAGTGAAGGCGCCGGCGGATTCGTTGATGCCGGCCCGCGCGTTCGGGTCGATGTGGTTGCGCGCGTTGGACTTGTAGAGCATCGGGATGCCCAGGCGGGTGGCCTCGCCGAGCTCCTGGATGGAGTTCATGTACGTGGCGGCTTCCTGCGGCGTGAGGGACGTGCTGGCCTGGAAGCCTCCTCCGGAAGCGCCGCAGACGGCCTTGTCCTCGCTGGTGACGGTGTTGCGGAAGATGAAGCGGTGCATTTTCTGGTCGTTGATGTAGCCGGCCGCCGCCGGGTCCAGGGCGCCGCGCTTCTTCGTGTCCGGATCGCAGGCGGCGTTGAGCGTGTCGATCAGCATCAGGCCGGACTTCTCCTCCAGCGTCATCAGCGACACCAGGTTCGCCGCGCGCTCGCCGGCGGAAAGCCGCCAGTCCTCGTAGGCGTCGAGTTTGCCGTTGGCGTTGAGGTCCTTGAAGGTGCGGCCCTTGACGGTGATGGTGTCCTTGACGCGGACGCCGAGCGTCGGCGGCTTGCCGTGGTTGCCTTCGTTCTTGTTGACGGCTGCCGGGGCACTCTTGCCGGCGCCCTCCTGCGGCGGCACGGCGGCTGCGGACGTGGCGCCCAGGGTGAGTATCAGCGGCAGGGCCAGGACCGCCACGGTGCGGCGCCTTTTTGGCGTCGGCGAAAGTTTTCTGGTCATGGTGTGCTCTCCATTGAGTAGGTGCAAGTGGCATAGTGATTCCCGGCCTGAGGGGGCCGTTCTCGAGCCATCCTCCATGGTGACCTGAAGCACAGTGGAACTCGCAGTGGTTGCCACAAATTGCTTTCCGTGTGCCGGGGAGAGTGCGGCAGGGGAGAGTGCGGCGCGTGTGCCCCGAAGCCAAAAATCCCCCCGCGGGAAAGCTCGCGGGGGGATTTTGGGAACGGTGAAACGCTACGGCGCGATCAGTTCCAGCTGGGTAGGCAGCCAGAGGCTCAGCTCCGGTACGAACACCACGAGGAACAGGCCGATGATGAGCGCAATCAGGAACGGAACCAGCTTCTGGATGACCGGTTCGATGCGCAGCCCGGCGACCCTGGCACCGACGAACAACACGTTGCCCACGGGCGGGGTGATGGTGCCCACGCACAGGTTGTAGACGATCATCGTGCCGAAGTGGACCGGGTGGATCCCGAACTCCATGACAATCGGCAGGAAGATCGGGGTGAAGATCAAGATGGCCGGGGTCGGATCCATGAAGGTACCCACGATCAACAGGATCACCATCATGAGGATCAGGATGAGCGTCGGATTCTCGGTCAGGCCAAGGATGCCGTCAGAGATCAGATCGGGGATGCGTGCGAAGGACATGAGCCAGGACATGGCTGTCGAAACGCCCACCAGCAGCATCACGATGGCGGTGGTCTTGGTTGCGTTCAGCAAGATGCCGGGCAGGTCCTTGACCTTGATCGCGCGGTAGACGAAGCCCAGTATCAGGCAGTAGACCACGGCGATGGCGGCGGACTCGGTGGGAGTGAACACGCCGGCGAGGATGCCGCCGATCACGATGACGATCATCAGCAAGGACGGGATCGCCTTGATGAGCGTCTGGATGGCGACGGCGAAGGTGACGCGCTGGGAGACTCCTGCGTCCTTGTGCTTGCGCGTGTACAGGAAGATGACCAGCATGCAGGCAGCCACCCAGACCAGGCCCGGGCCGTAGCCGGCAACGAACAACGCGGCGATCGAGGTGCTGGAGACCAGCGAATAGACGATGAACGTGTTGCTTGGCGGGATCAGCATGCCCGAGGGCGCCGAGGCCACGTTCACTGCCGCGGAGAAGTTCGGGTCGTAGCCCTCTTCCTTCTGGCGCGGTCCCATGACGGTTCCCACGGCGGCGGCAGCCGCAACGGCGGCACCGCTGACGGAGCCAAACAGCGCGTTGGCCACGGTGTTGGTCTGGGCCAGCGATCCGGGCATCCGGCCAACCAACACCTTCGCGGCATCAATCAGGCGCCCGGCGATGCCGCCGTTGTTCATCAGCACTCCGGCCAGAATGAAGAACGGTATGGCCAGCAGGGTAAATGAATTGATGCCGGCGAACACCTGCTGCGAGGTGGTCAGCACGGCGCGGTCGAAACCGAGCACCGCGATGATTGCCGCCACCGAGCTGAGCCCGATGGCGACGGCGATGGGCACCGACAAGACGATGAGTACGACGATTCCGACGAGGAGAATGAGCCCCGCGAGTACTGCTGTTTCCACGGGTTCTCCTAGACGACGTCTGGTTCGGTGTCTGCGATGGGCTCTTCGTCGCCGCGGATAACCGCCAGCGTGTGGAACAGCGCATAGAAGATGATGATGATTCCGGTGATCGGCATGACTAGGTACAGCGGACCGACCGTGACGGGCAGGCCGCTCAGGGCCTGCCCCCACGATTTCTCGGCCACGCGGTATCCGCCCCACACCAATATGAGTGCGGAGAACGCGATGATGGCGAGTTGGACGAACACCGCAGTCGCCTTTTCCACCACTGGCGGGAACTTGCGGACGACAAAGTCGACCGCGATATGCCCACGCTCGGCGAAGACCAGCGCGGCACCGAACAATCCAAGCCAGACGAACAGGTACTGCGCGAGTTCGGAGGTCCAGGCGCTGGGGCTGTTGAGGACCTGGCGGGAGAAGACTTGCCAGACCACCGTCACCACGAGGACTGCGAACAATGCGACGCAGGCCACCGCGAGGAATCTATCGAAGCTTTTCTTTACTACTTGCATGAAATTACCTGTTCGTTAACCAAGGGGGACTAGCTGGCTGCAGCGCGTGCGGCGTCGTAGATCTTCTTGGCGGAGTCGGTCGTCACGTACTTTTCGATCAGCGGCTTCAGCGCGGTCTGGAATGCGGCGGTGTCCACGTCGTTGAACTTCACGCCCGAGCCCTCGAGCTCCTTGTGGGCCTTTTCGGTTTCGGTGGTCCACAGCCCGGTGTGCTCGGTTACTGCGGCAGTCCACTGCTCATCGAACGCCGTCCGGTCCTCCGCCGACATTGCCTCATAGGCGTCGGTGTTGACGACCACGTAGTCGAGACCGACCAGGTGGTTGGTGTTGGAGAAGTACTTGGCGACCTCGGAGTGCTTCTGTGTCAGGTAGGAGACCTCGTTGTTCTCCGCCGCATCGATCACGCCGGACTGGAGCGCGGTGTAGACCTCGCCGAAGGCCATTGGGGCAGGGGCGCCGCCCATGGCCTTGATCATGTCCAGCTGGACGTCGGATTCCTGAACGCGAATCTTCATGCCGGCCATGTCGGCAGGACCCTTGACCGGGCCCTTGGCGTTGTAGATGCTGCGGGTTCCCTGGGTGAAGCCGCCAAGCACGGTGAGGTTCTGGTCCTCGAGGGAGGAGTAGAGATCGCCAACGATTGTCTCGTCGCCGACAACCTTCATCTGGTGCTCGACGTTGTCGAAGACGCCCGGCAGGTTGAAGACCTGGAACTCCGGGTTCAGGTTCTCCAGCTGGGTGCCGGAAACGACGGCCATCTCCACAGTGCCATCGCTGACCAGCTGGATTGCCTCCTGCTGGGCGCCGAGAGTTTCGTTTGCGTAGACGTCAACCGACACGCGGCCGTCGGTGGCCTTGTCGAGGTTCTTGCCCATGTTGTCAAGTGCGATGTAGGACGGGTGGGTTTCGGTCTGGTTCAGGGCGAGGCGAAACTCCTTTGAATCGCCGGCCCCCGAAGCATCGCCGCCACCGCAGGCCGCGAGCGTCAGCATCATTGCTGCTGCGGTGCCTGCAAGTCCCAAGAATTTTGTGGAACGCATGTGTTTACCTGTTTCCTGCCCGCATAGGGGCATCTGTAAGGGCGCGGTTCCCCGGCCGAATCACCTTGCATTGGGGACACCGCCACCAAGCGTGGCGGGTCCTTGCCATAATCCATGGAGCCAAACAAAGATGCTTTATTGCAACAAGTTGCCACTAGTTGCATGCGTCACTTTCATGCCATGGGTCAAAGGGGTGCCCGGGAAGTTTGCCGGGGCCGCTTCCAGTTCCACGACCTCGTCGAAGACTCGGGGGCCCGGATCCCCAGTTTATCGCGGGCCCCCGCGAAATCTCGGCCCGACGGCGGCCGGACAGACGAAGGGCACGACTCCAGACTGGCAAACGGCCCGGAACGGAACCTCGGGGCGTGGGTGGGGATTGAAGCCTTGGTCGCGATGCTGCGCGCGGCAAGCGATGCCGATTGTTGCCGCTGGTTGTCTTGATCTTCGCAAAATCGGTTTTGGGGCAGCACACTGTAACGTATGGATGATCTCGGGGAAAATAAGCGGCCGGCAACGATTTACGATGTTGCCCGCGCCGCGGGGGTGTCGGCATCCACGGTCTCCAGGGCATTTGCCCGTCCGGGCAGGGTGAGCTTCGCAACTGCCGAACGAATTCGTGCCGTGGCCACGGAAATCGGGTACCGGTCGGTGGAGATGCGTCGTCCCATGGCCTCGGGCAAGCAGCGTAGGGGGACCATCGCCCTGGTCGTCGCGGACATTTCCAATCCTGTATATTTCGAAATGATCCGCGGTGCGGAGGAAGAAGCCGCCAAGAA
Organism: Paeniglutamicibacter sp. ZC-3; assembly: GCF_025847175.2. Lineage (NCBI taxonomy): Bacteria > Bacillati > Actinomycetota > Actinomycetes > Micrococcales > Micrococcaceae > Paeniglutamicibacter > Paeniglutamicibacter sp. ZC-3. The sequence goes on from NZ_JAOYTG010000012.1 coordinate 90,868, forward strand.
CGGCTACACCATGCTGTTGGCGCATACCCGTGAATCCGGGGTTATCGAACGCGAGGCGATTGAACGTTCGATGGATATCGTGGACGGGATCGTGCTGAGCAGTTCGCGGATGTCGGACGCGGCCATTCGATCCATGGCCAAGCAAAAACCCACGATCGTCATGAATCGCGGGGTGAGCGGGGTTGCCAGCGTTGTCACGGACAACCAGCGCGGTGTGTTGCGGGCTGTGGAGCACCTCCGGCAATTGGGACACCGGGACATTGCCTATATGGCAGGACCGGAAGCCTCCTGGGCCAACGGAATGCGCTGGCGCTCCCTGAAGGAATGCGCTGCCGAATTCGGGATCAAGATTGCATTTTTTGAGCCCGGTGTTCCGACCATGGCCGCAGGAGCGGCCATCGCGAACGAAATCATGGCGACAAATGCCACGGCCGTGTTGGCCTATAACGACCAGTTGGCCATTGGATTCATGCGCCAGGCCCAGGCGAGCGGTTTTGATGTTCCGGGTGACATCAGCATCGTAGGTTTCGACAACTCCAGCGATGCGGAGTTGGTGACACCGGGGCTGACCAGCGTTGCGGCGCCCCTGCATGCCTTGGGCGCCACCGCAGTGCGCAACCTCCTGGTGATTGCCGGGGGAGGATCGGCGGTTCCCGAACGCCCGGTTGTGCTGCCCACCCGGTTGGCCCTGCGGAGATCGACGGCCGTGCCGCGCAAAAGGTAGCCAGCGGCCAACTTCCCCGTGGTGCAACTCGTGGCAACTTGTTGCCAATACGTGCCAGGGATACGGACGATCAATACATGTCTTCCTCGATTGCGAACCACCCCGATCGGCTTCTGCCCGCAGACCCCGGTGTCCGCGAGATAGCCCGGTCGCTCCACAAAGACGTGGAAAACCTTCCGATCATTTCGCCGCACGGCCACGTGGACGCGGCCATGATCGCCAACGACACCCCGTTCCCGGATCCCACCGCACTGCTGCTGAGCCCGGACCACTACGTGACCCGCCTGCTGCACGCCAACGGCGTACCGCTTGAACAGCTGCGCGTCGGCGGCACCTCCGAGGTCGGCGCCCTGGATGCCTGGCGTATCTTCTGCGCCAACTGGAGGGCCTTCGACGGCACCGCATCGGGGTACTGGCTGCGCCAAGAATTCGTCGACGTCTTCGGGATCGACGACCTTGACATCCGCGAGGAAACCGCCGAGGCAACCTTCAACGCGCTGCAGGCGAAGATCGACGAGCCGGGCTTCCGCCCGCGTGCGCTGATGGACTCCTTCAACATCGAGGTCATGGCCACCACCGACGACCCACTGGACGACCTGTCAGCGCACCGCGCACTGGCCGATGACGCGTCCTTCACCTCCCGGGTGCTGCCGACCTTCCGCCCCGACGCCTACATCAAGTTCTGGGGCGCCGACTTCGCCGCCAAGGCCGACGCGCTGATCCAGGCCGCCGGCCACGGGGCCACCGGCTACGACGGCTACATGGCCGCGATGGCCAACCGCCGTGCCTACTTCGTCGAACACGGCGCAGTGTCCTCCGACCACGGTTCGCATTCGGCCGCTACGCTGAAGCTTTCCCGCGACGAGGCCGCCGCACTCTTCGCCAAGGGCATGGCCGGCACCGCCTCCACCGCCGAGGCCTTTGCCTTCGAGGCGCACATGATGTACCAGCAGGCCGCCATGGCAGTGGAAGACGGACTGGTCATGACGATGCACCCGGGCGTGCACCGCAACACCCACGCAGCCACGCTGAAGGCCTTCGGCCCGGACACCGGGCATGACATCCCCTTTGCCGTGGACTTCGCCACCGGACTGCAGCCGCTGCTCAACGACTTCGGCACCGCCAAGGGATTCCACTTCATCCCCTTCACCATCGACGAAACCGTGTTCTCCCGCGAGATCGCACCGCTGGCCGGGTTCTACCCGTCGGTGTTCATCGGGGCGCCGTGGTGGTTCCTGGATGCACCCGATGCCATGATGCGCTTCCGCTCCGCCGTCACCGAGACCGCCGGCTTCTCCCGGTCCTCCGGTTTCATCGACGACACCCGCGCCTTCTGCTCCATCCCCGCCCGGCACGACGCCTCGCGCCGCGTGGAGGCCTCCTTCCTGGCCCGCCTGGTCGCCGAGCACCGGATCACCGAGGAACGCGCCCACGAGATCATCGTCGACATCGTCGACGCCGCACCGCGCCGGGCGTTCAAGCTGTGAGCGCCGGATCCGTGGCCACCCGCGAACTGAACCGCACGACCCACCCGGCGCCCAAGGCCGAGGTCCGGATCGTGCACATCGGCCTGGGCGCCTTCCACCGCGCCCACCAGGCCTGGTACACAGCCAAGGCCAACGACGGATGGGGGATCGCCGCGTTCACCGGGCGCAGCGCCACCGCCGCGACGGAGCTCGCGGCCCAGGACGGGCTGTACACCCTCATCCGGCGCGAAGCGGACGGGGACAGCTTCGAGGTCATCGACTCCATCGTGGAGGCGCACGACGGCAACGACATGGCGGCGCTGTCCACCCTGCTGGCCAGCCCCTCCACCGCGATCGTCACCCTGACCATCACGGAGGCCGGCTACAAGATGGCCCCCGGGGCCACGGAACCGACGTTGAACCTCGACGACGACCAGGTCCTGGCGGACCTGGGGGTCCTGCGGGAATGCTACGACGCCGGGGTCTTCGCCAAGACCGCCGCCGAGTTCGAGGCCCTGGCCCTGGGCACCGCCGCGGCACGCCTGGTGGTCGGCCTGGCTGCCCGCCGTTCCGGCGACGGCTGGCCGCTGGCCGTCGTGTCCTGCGACAACCTGCCGGGCAACGGCGCGGTGGCACGGGCCGGCATCCTGGGCTTCGCGCAGGCCGTGGACCCAATGCTGGCGCGCTGGATCGATGCGAACATTTCATTCGTGGACACCTCCATCGACCGCATCACCCCGCGGACCACCGACGCCGACCGCGACACCGTGGCCGCCGAAACCGGCTTCGCCGATGTCTCTCCGGTAGTCACCGAGCCTTTCACCTCCTGGGTGCTTTCCGGGGACTTCCCGGCCGGCCGCCCTGCCTGGGAAAAAGCCGGCGCCCAGTTCGTGACGGACCTGGAGCCCTTTGAACGCCGCAAGCTGTGGCTGCTCAACGGTGCCCACACGCTGATGTCCTTTGCCGGGCAGCTGCGCGGACACGCAACCGTCGCCCAGGCCCTGGCCGACCCGACCGTTTCCGGTTGGGTCGAGGAATTCTGGGATGCCGCTGCCGCACACCTCACCGAGCCGGAACTCAAGGTCCCCGAATACCGCAAGGCGTTGCGCGAACGCTTCGAGAACCCGCGCATCGCCCACTTCCTGGCCCAGATCGCAGACGACGGATCGCTCAAGCTTGCCGCCCGCGCCTTGCCGGTGTTCCGCGCCGAGCAGGCTGCCGGGCGCGACGGCACCGCTGCCTTGCGCCTGTTGGCCGCCTGGTGCGACCAGCTGGCGGCGCAACATACGGCCGGAACCCCGGTGCGAGATGCGAACGCAACGGCGCTGGAAGCGATTCTGGCCGACCACGCCGTCCGTTCCGGCTCCGCGCAACAGACCGCCGCGCTGCTGGGCGTCATCGAGACCGGGCTCGGCACCGACCCCTCCCTGGCCGCCTCGGTCCACGCCCTGCGCGGAAGCTTCACCAACTAACTTCTCTCCCCGTCACCACCGGTGCACCGTTGCACCGCGCATTTGAAAGGATTGCCATGAAAATCATCAAGGCAGAAGTATTTGTGACCAGCCCGTCACGCAACTTTGTGACCCTCAAGGTCACCACCGAATCCGGCTTGGTCGGCATCGGCGACGCCACCGTGAACGGCCGCGAACTTGCCGTCGCGTCCTACCTGAAGGACCACGTCGCGCAGTTGCTCATCGGCAAGGACGCACATCGCATCGAGGACACTTGGCAGTTCCTCTACCGCTCGTCCTACTGGCGCCGCGGGCCCATCACCATGGCAGCCATCGCCGCCGTGGACATGGCCCTGTGGGACATCAAGGGCAAGGCCGCCAACATGCCGGTCTACCAGCTGCTGGGCGGCGCGTCGCGCAACGGCCTGCGCGCCTACGGCCACGCCTCGGGCACCGACACCGAGCAGCTTTTCGACTCGATCCGCGAGCACCTGGAACTGGGCTACAAGTCCATCCGCGTGCAGACCGCCGTCCCGGGCATCAAGGCCGTTTACGGTGTTGCCGCCCAGACCCAGGCCTCGGGCGAACGCTACGACTACGAGCCCGCCGGTCGCGGCGCATTCCCGCAGGAAGAGGACTGGGACACCCGCGCCTACTTGCGCCACCTGCCGACCGTCTTCGAGGCCGTGCGCAACGAATTCGGCCCCGAGATCCCGCTGCTGCACGACGGCCACCACCGCATGACCCCGATCCAGGCCGCGAAGCTGGGCAAGTCGCTGGAGCCCTACGACCTGTTCTGGCTCGAGGACTGCACCCCTGGCGAAAACCAGGAAGCGCTGCGCCTGGTCCGCCAGCACACCACCACCCCGATCGCCATCGGCGAGGTCTTCAACACGATCTACGACTTCCAGTCGCTGATCAAGGAACAGCTCATCGACTACGTGCGTGCAGCCTCCACCCACTTCGGCGGCATCTCGCCGCTGAAGAAGGTCATGGACTACGCAGCCCAATACCAGGTCAAGTCCGGCTTCCACGGCCCGACCGACATCTCCCCGGTGGGCTTCGCCGCCCAGCTGCACGTGGGCCTGGCCATCCACAACTACGGCATCCAGGAATACATGCAGCACTCGGACGCCACCAACACGGTCTTCGAGCAGTCCATGACCTTCAAGGACGGCTACCTGCACCCGGGCGACAAGCCGGGCCTGGGCGTCGAGTTCAACGAAGAGGCCGCGCTGTCCTACCCGTACCAGCAGGCCTACCTGCCCTACAACCGTCTCATCGACGGCACCGTCCACGACTGGTGAGCGCCGAAACCATGGAAGCCGCCACCGACACCGCCCTCAACGGCGCGGCAGTCACGCTGCACCGGGTCATCGTCATGGGTGTCTCCGGCTGCGGCAAGTCCACCGTGGGTGAGCTGCTCGGCGCGGAACTGGGTGCGGGATTCCTCGACGGGGATTCCCTGCACCCGCAGGCGAACATCGACAAGATGGCCGCCGGGCACCCGCTGGACGACGCGGACCGCGAACCGTGGCTGCGCGAGGTGGGCGAACGCCTCGGCTCGGCCGAATCCGGGTCGATGGTCATCGCGTGTTCGGCGCTCAAGCGCTCCTACCGCGACCTGATCCGCTCCGAGGCGCCGGGTACGGTGTTCATCCACCTGCACGGAACCGTCGAGCTGCTGACCGAACGCATGAGCGCCCGCCCCGGGCACTTCATGCCGGTCGGATTGCTCGAATCACAGCTGGCCACACTCGAGCCGCTCGAATCGGATGAAGCCGGCGTGGTGCTGGACATCGCGGCTACGCCGGCACAGCTGGCGCAGGAAGCCGCCGGCTGGCTGGACGCGCGAGCCTGAGCCATCGGCTGGGTGTAGTACGGAGGCCACGGTGCAAGGGAATGATTCCCTTGCACCGTGGCCTTTTGCCTTCCATACGAGATCAGAAATCCCCAACGGACCGAGACGTTGACCCACGGTGGCCGTGCCCGAAAATCCGGGCACGGCCACCGTGGGTCAATGCTGCACATCAGTCTTCGTGCGGCCCGGAGGCAACGAACGAATCCTCGCCGACGCGTCCCTCGCGAAGTTCGGCCAGGATCTCGGCCACCGAATCATGTTCCACATCCGGGCGGAACGGGAACGATGCCACGTCGCCGGGACGAGTGATTCCCGTGTGGACCAGGATGGTCAGCAGCCCTGCCTCCATGCCCGCGACGATGTCGGTGTCCATGCGGTCCCCGATCATCGCGGTGGTTTCCGAATGCGCGTCGATCCGGTTCAGTGCAGAGCGGAACATCATCGGGTTCGGCTTGCCGACCACGTACGGGGCGCTGCCGGTGGCCTGGGTGATCAGCGCCGCCACGGAACCGGTGGCCGGAAGCAGGCCCTCGGGCGAGGGGCCGGTGACATCCGGGTTGGTGGTGATGAAGCGGGCGCCGCCGGCGATCAACCGGATGGCCTTGGTGATGGCCTCGAAGGAGTACGTGCGGGTCTCGCCCAGCACCACGTACTCCGGGTCCTGGTCGGTCAGGATGAAACCGGCATCGTGCAGCGCGGTGGTCAATCCCGCCTCGCCGATCACGAAGGCCCGACCGCCTGGCCGCTGGCGGCGCAGGAACTCCGCGGTTGCCATGGCCGAGGTCCAGATGTTGGCCTCGGGCACGTCCAGCCCGGAGGAAAGCAAACGCGCGCGCAGGTCCCGCGGGGTGTAAATCGAGTTGTTGGTCAGCACCAGGAAGCGCTTGCCGGAAGCGACCCAATGCTCGATCATGTCCGCGGCGCCCGGGATGGCCTGGTTTTCGTGGACGAGCACCCCGTCCATGTCCGTGAGCCAGCATTCAATGTCATGGACGTTGCGTGGTTCATGCGTTGACACGTGTGGGTGTTCCTTTCGAGAGGTTTCCTGCTGCCACTAGTCTTTCAGGTTTCCGGCATTGCACGAAGCCGCGGACGGAGCTAGAGCCAATTGTTCTTCTTGAAGATGACAAAGAGTCCCACTCCGAGGGCGAACATCAGCCCGATCGCAGCCGGATAGCCAAAAGTGAAGTCCAATTCGGGCATGTGCGTGAAATTCATGCCGTACACGCCGGTGACCAGGCTCGGGGCAAAGAGGATGGCGGCCCACGCCGAGATTTTCTTCATCTGCTCGTTTTGCGCCAGTCCCGCCTCCGTCGCCCGCTGTGAAGCCAGCGTCGAGGACAGCGACAGGGCGTTGGTCAGCAGGGCGCGGAAGGAGGTAATGCGCTCGGTGAGCCGGATCGCGTGGTCCTGGACGTCGATGAGCTTGCGGTCAAGTTCCAGGGCGTCGTCTTCGGAAATGTCGCTGAGCCTGAAGTCCCTGCGCAAACGGGTGAGGACGTCCTCCAACGGCGCGAGCGCGCGCTGGAATTCAATGACCTCCCGGGAGAGCTCGTAGATGCGCCTCGAGACGTTCGGGGTCCCGGAGAACAGCTGGTCCTCGATCTCGTCGATGTCGTTGCTCAGGCCCGCAAACACCGGCTCGTATTCGTCCACGACCTGGTCAACGACCGCGTAAAGGACGGCCTCGGGGCCGATCGCCAAGAGCCCGGCTTCGTCCTCGAGCCGGTGGCGCACTTGCGCCAGTTTGGGAGACTCCGCGTGGCGTACCGTCACCACGAAGTCGGCTCCGACGTAGACGTGCAGTTCCCCGAACTCGACCTTTTCCGATTCATCAATGTAGCGGGCCGGTCGAAGCACCACAAAAAGGTGGTCGCCGTAGTGCTCCAGCTTGGGACGCTGGTGGCCGGAGAGCGTGTCTTCCACCGCCAGTTCGTGAAGGCCCAGCTCCTCGGAGACTTCCCGCATTTCGGCCTCGTCGGGTCGATAGAGTCCCAGCCAGGCCATGCCGCCGGACTCCTTCATGGACTCGAACGTGGAGCTGAGGTCCGGAGGATGGATCACTCGCTTGCCCTTGACGTAGATCGCATTGTCGATGATGGGCATGGATCCTCCTTGCGTTCCGGGCCGGAGGAAAACCCGGCGAACCAATCGTGCCTTAGCCAAGTTTGCCATCAACCGGCCGCACGCCATTGCACGCGTGGTTCCCCGACCTGCGGTTTTAGGGCAGGGATCCGGTGCGGGACCATTGGCGACTACCCTTGAGGAGTGACTTCCGCCGTTGAATCCCCCGCACCAGAACCCACCGAGTACGATCCCGTCCATGAGGAACGCCCCGAGGTGGGCCTCGGCCCGTGGGAGGGCGATTTTCCATCCGGCGACCACTTCGACCGCGAACTGCTGGAGCAGGGAGACCGGCGCAATGTGGCGGACAAGTACCGCTACTGGTCCATGGAGGCGATCATCGCCGACCTTGACGAGCGCCGCCACGACTTCCACATTGCCATCGAAAACTGGCAGCACGACATGAACATCGGCACCGTGGTGCGCACCGCCAACGCCTTTCTGGCCAAGGAAGTGCACATCATCGGACGCCGCCGCTGGAACAAGCGCGGGGCAATGGTCACCGACCGCTACCAGCACGTCCGCCACCACCCGACGGTCGAGGACTTCGTTGCATGGGCTCAGGGTGAAGGATTGGCGATCATCGGTATCGACATTTTCCCGGATTCCCAGAAGCTGGAGACCTATGAGCTGCCACGCAATTGTGTCCTGGTTTTCGGTCAAGAGGGGCCGGGGCTGAGCGAGGAAGTCCACCAAAGCGCCGAGGCAACATTGTCAATCGAACAATTCGGTTCTACTCGGTCCATCAACGCTGCTTCGGCAGCCGGAATCGCCATGCATGCGTGGATCCGACGCCACGTTTTCAACCAAACGGTTTAACCCAACGTAGCCGCTTGGCCAGAATTCCAGACCCATGGCCAATATCCCTTCTTTCCCTACCGTCCTTCAGTTAGCGTAAATGTTGGGCGCTCGGTCCCGTGCGGTGGGCTTGTGCAGTCACCGTTCCCAAAGCGGAAACGACGCCGACGTTCGTGCGACGGGACCGGCCGTGGTGTCGGACCGGGGAACGGAGAGGCCCGCTGGTGAAGAAGCATCGCGTCAATCATCCGCTTCCGCTGCCCAAGCCATCCCAGAGGCGTAGGCAGCCGAAGGCAGCCCGAGCAGCTGCCGCGGGAATCGCCATCGTTGCCGCACTTGCAGTATCCAGCACACCGACACTGGCCGACCGCCAAGTGGCCTCCATTCCCGTGGCATCGTCCCCGCTTGCGGTCGAGGGGGCTTCCTACAGGCAACCTGTCGAGCTCTCGCTGCTGAGCGGGGTCGACGCCATTGCCTGGGACACGGAGAACATCACCAGCGCGGCCGAAGGCCTGCCTTTGCCCGACGCCTCCGACCCGGGATCGGCGCAGGGCCCCGGGGGGACAACCGGGCAATTCGCCGGTCAACTCGTGGGGCAAAATGTGGGGCCGTTGGGTGTACTGCCAGGCGGGATCCAACTGATCCACCCGGTTTCCTCGAGACTCATCACCAGTCCATATGGCTGGCGAAACAATCCAACCGGGCCGGGCACCCAAATCCATATTGGTCAGGACTACGCGATTCCCTGCGGTTCCCCGGTATATGCGACGGCGGACGGGGTGGTCGTCCAATCTGCCTGGGCAGGGCATTCCGGACTGCGCGTGACCATCGACCACGGATCCTCGGTGCGCACGGGCTACAGCCACAACTCACGGCTCATCGCCAAAGTGGGCGACACCGTCAGCCAGGGTCAGCTCATCGCGCTCAGCGGCACCACGGGCAACTCAACCGGCTGCCACGTGCACTACGAAGTGATCATCAACGGACGCTGGAACGATCCCCGGAACTTCCTGCCCGTCATCCCCGGCCAGCCAATTCCGAAAATCGATTCGCGCCGCACCACCATCGCCGCCGAACCGATCCGCAACTCGGGGGCGCCGCGGACCGAGAGCCAGAACGGCCACGACATCGAGGTGGAGATGCCGGAACCGAGCAGGACCCCGCCCAAGTCAACGGCACCCGGTAAAGAATCCCCACGGCGGAAACCGAGCCAAGAGCCCACGCCCGACACAAAGCCCACGCCGAAACCGACGTCTACGCCGAGCGTCAAACCCTCGCCGAACGACACGCCCGATCCTTCTCCCACAAAGTCGGCGCCACCCGAAACGAGTCCGACGCCTACGCGGAGCGACGAAACAACTCCGCCGACCAATTCATCCCCGGACACCACGGAACCCACGGTTTCACCTTCCGTCGAACCGACCGAGTCCTCGGGCAGCGCCTCAACCAGTGCTTCGACCAGTGCTTCGACCAGCGCTCCGACCAGCGCTTCGCGCGAGTCATCGAGCAGCGCCTCGACCAGCGCTTCGAGCGAGTCACCGACCAGCGCCTCAACCAGCGCTTCGAGCGAGTCGTCGAGCAGCGCCTCAACCAGCGCTTCGACCAGCGCCTCAACCAGCGCTTCAACCGAGGCGTCGAGTAGATTGCCTGAATCGCGATCCGGGACTCCGGCTACGGAATCGTCAAGTGGCGCGTCGATCACAAGTGGCGGCATGGAGACTCTGTCCTCGTCCGCAAGCACAGCGAAATAACCGTAGTTATTGGTTTTCGGCGACCATGGCCCGTCCCAGAACCGTCGCTGGAGTGATCGGCGGTCCCGGGCTGGCCGGGGCCTCCCGGACTCAGTTTCGGGAAGCGCGACCCACGGAGTGCCGCAACGGTTGCTCACCGGAGGACGGAGGCGCTGAATGCCTCGCGATGTGGATGGGAAGGCCGATCGGCCACCTACGTGTCCTCGCGCGGGGTCGAGGCAACCACGGACAGACTGTACAAACCCACCACGCAGAGCCGCCCTTCGGTGACCTCGCGTCATCCCGTAAGCGATCCAGCACACAAGTAGATAGGATGGGAACAGCCAACGAGGTCTACTCCCCACACATTCCTTTTCTACATAGGAGTCAGTATGCCCATCGCAACACCGGAACAGTACAACGCCATGATTGATTCTGCGAAGGCCGGCGGCTACGCCTTCCCCGCAGTCAACGTGACGTCGTCGCAAACCCTGAATGCCGCAATCCGCGGCTTCGCGGAAGCAGAATCCGACGGAATCATTCAGGTGTCCACCGGTGGCGCAGCCTACTGGTCGGGTGCCTCCGTCAAGAACATGGTCACCGGCTCGCTGGCCTTTGCCGCGTTCGCGCGCGAAGTGGCCAAGAGCTACGGCGTAAACATCGCGCTGCATACCGACCACTGCCCGGCCGACAAGCTCGACGAATTCGTCCTGCCGCTGCTGGCGGCCTCCGAGGCCGAGGTCGCTGCCGGCCGCAACCCGTACTTCAACTCGCACATGTGGGACGGTTCCGCCGAGACCCTCGAGGAGAACCTGCGCATCGCCAAGGAGTTGCTGCCGCGCACCGCCGCGGCCAAGCAGATCCTTGAGGTCGAGATCGGTGCCGTGGGCGGCGAGGAAGATGGCGTGGAAAACGCCATCAACGACAAGCTGTACTCCACCGTCGAGGACGCCATGGCCACCATCGAGGCCCTGGGCGCCGGCGAAAACGGCCGCTACATCACGGCGCTGACTTTCGGCAACGTGCACGGCGTCTACAAGCCGGGCAACGTCAAGCTGCGTCCGGAGATCCTCAAGGACATCCAGGAGCAGGTCGGGTCCAAGCTTGGCAAGGCCAACCCGTTCGACCTCGTCTTCCACGGCGGCTCGGGTTCCTCCGACAAGGAAATCGCCGACGCGGTTTCCTACGGCGTCATCAAGATGAACATCGACACGGACACCCAGTACGCCTTCACCCGCCCGGTGGCCGGCCACATGCTTGCCAACTACGACGGCGTATTGAAGATCGACGGCGAGGTCGGCAACAAGAAGACCTACGACCCGCGCGTCTGGGGTGCCGCCGCCGAGGCTTCGATGGCCGCCCGCATCGTGGAGGCCGCACGTCAGCTCGGTTCCGCCGGAAAGGCGCTGAAGTAACCATGGCAGATCTTGGAGCAAACCTGCTCGGCATCCCCGCAACCCTGTTGCCGGAGGAGACCGAGGTCAAGGCGCGGCTGGAAGCCGGAGACGAAGCGGTGGACATTGCCGCTGCCTTCCCGGCATCCTCGCTGGGGTGGGCCCTGCTGGCCAACGACGCGCATGCGGAGGGCCGCACCGTGGAGTCCTACGCCTACGCCCGCGTCGGCTACCACCGCGGACTGGACGCCCTGCGCAAGGCCGGCTGGCGCGGCCAGGGCCCGGTGCCCTGGGCGCACGAGCCCAACCGCGGTTTCCTGCGTTCGCTGTATGCGCTGCAGCGCGCCGCCGCAGCCATCGGCGAGGCCGAGGAAGTCGATCGCATTGGCCGCTTCCTCAACGATTCCGATCCGCTCGCGGCCGCAGCGCTCGAAGCCGAGTAATCCCGTCGGGCCGCCTTAGGCCCCGCTGGCAATTGTTCGTGCCGACCCCCGGGTCCGGCACGAACAATTGCTGCTTAACCAAGGAGCAGACGAAAAAGAATGGCAAACGTGCAGCCCGGTGACGCGCTTGGCGCCTCCTACCGCTTCGTCGAGCCCCTCGGCTCCGGTGCGGTGGGCGAGGTGTGGCGGGTCAGCGCGCTCCCGGGCGACCCCGACCTCGCGGCCAAGGTGCTGCGCCCGGAACACGCCCACGACCCCGCCCTCGTTGAGCGCTTCGTGAAGGAACGTTCGGTGCTTTTGGCACTGCGGCACCCGAACATCGTGGCGGTCAGGGACCTGGTGGTCGAGGGTGAAAGGCTCGCCATCCTCATGGACCTGGTGCCCGGAGGATCCCTCCGCGACCTGCTCGAAGACCGCCGTACGCTTCCCGCTTCAGACGCGTTGGCCATCTGCGCCGAGATGCTGGACGCCATTGCGTATGCGCACACCCGAAACACGACGCACCGGGACATCAAACCCGACAACGTGCTGCTGGCCGAACCGTGGAGGCCAGGACTTGCAGGAGCCGTGCGGGTCTCGGACTTCGGCATCGCCTCGGTCATGCACGAAAAATCCCGACACACCACCGGCATGGTGGGAACCCCCGCCTACATGCCGCCCGAACTGCTCAGTACCGGCGAGATCGGGCCCGCCGCCGATCTCTACGCCACTGGCATCATGCTCTACGAGATGCTTTCCGGGCGGACTCCGTACGCCGGGACGGGAACCGATTTCACCCTTGCCTACCGCCACGTGACCACCCTTCCGCCGCGGTTGGCGGTGCCCGATGCCCTGTGGGAGGCGCTCGAATCGCTCTTGGGCAAGGACCCGCGCCAACGGCCCGGCGCGCCCGAGGCCGCGGCGCGGCTGCGCCGGCTGGCTGCCCAATTCGCCGACCTGCCGGCCCTGCCGTTGGCCTCCGAACCCGAGGACTTCCAGCCCCTTGAGCGTCCGGCCACGGTGCTGCGCGGCGCGGCCGCGGCCCCCGATCCAGTGTCGGAGGAGGTTCCGGATTCCGGATCCGGTGCCTCCGCGCTCCCCGAACTGGGTCCGGTGGGCCAGCACACCGTGGTGCGGTCGATGCCGCGGCCCGAATTGCGGCCCCGCCCACAGCCGGCACCCGCCCCTGTACGCGCCGGGTCGCGGCCTGCATGGCTGCACGGCAAGTCCATCGCGATGATCGCCGGCGGCCTCGTGGCGGCCATCGCCATCGTCATCGGGGCCGTGGCGCTGGCGAAGCCCGAGGCCCCCGCGGCGGCACCGGCAGCAGATTCCACCGCGAGCCAGCAGGACGCCCCGTTGCCCAGTGGGTTGTCCGTCAGCCGCAGCGCCCAATACGACGCCCAGGCGCACGAAGTGACGCTGACGATCACCTATGCGGCGCAAAAATCACCGCTGGGCGGGCCCTTCCTCGAGGTGCTCCCGGGCGCGTCCGCGTCAGCCTCCTGTCCACCGGCGACCTGGGAAAAGATCGAGGCAACACGCAACCAGCCGAGCCTGACTGGCATCTCCGCAACCTGCGGGTGGAGTCTTGCCGGGATCACCGTCCCGGCCAAGGGCAGCGTCGAGGCCAGCGCCAGGATTCCGGTGGAACTGGTCGGTGAGAACGCCCTGGAGCAATGGCTGGAAGCTTCGGCCGCGGCAACCACCGCAGCGGTGTCGGACCCTGCTGCGGCCGGCTCGGCGTATCCGGTGCAGCGGCTGCGGGACATCAAGGTCGTCACCCCGGCGCGAACGGTGAGCCAGACCGCGCTTCCGGTCACCCTGGTGCCGGTGTGGCCCGGCGGCGAAGACGTGCTGAACCCGCTCTACACCTCCCCGTCCACGGGCAAGGCCTCGGCAATGCTCGCCGCGGTGGCCGGGGGCGAGAAGGGCGTGCGCTTCTCCGACGGCTGTTCCGGTTCCCTGGCGGTCTCCGCCGACGGGCTGGTGGTCACCGCGTTGTCGGTCACCCCGAACTGCATCCTGCGGGCCGGGGTCGGCAACTTCACCGACCTGGCCAGCGACCCGTTTGGCATCACCACCCGCGGGTAGCCGGTAGTCGCGGACTGCCGAACAGGCAGCGAATGATGCCCTCACGGTCTCGAAGACCCGGCGCACCGGGACGGAGGATCAATGACCCGCGCCCACCTCCGATTCCAGGAAAACCGGAAACCATGACCCTTCCCCGTTCCAGGCAACTGCCATGGCTGATATCCCATCTCTGTGCCCCGACGGTCCTGGTCACCGCGTTGTTGATGTTCACCCCGCTGAGGTTCCCGCAGGTCTCCTGGCCCCACGCGTTCGTGGCCACCACCTTCACCATGCTCATCCCGTGGGCGGCCCTCGTCTGGGCCCGCAAGACCGGGAAAGTCAGTGACATCCACATCACCCGGCGCGAACAGCGGTGGCCATTGCTGTTGACCGCGTTGGCCGATCCTGCTGGGCCTGGCGCTGATGGTGTGGCTTCGGGTCGAACCGGTCCTCCTGCGTGAGGTGTTGCTGATCTTGGCGGGCCTGCTGATCACCGGGGGCATCACACTGCGCTGGAAGATTTCGATCCATGTGGCCGTTGCCGCCTTCGTGGCCCTCCACATCCTTGAAGACCAGCCTTTTGGCGCTGCCGTGGCGGTGGCCGTGGTGGGAATACTCAGCTGGTCACGGGTTCAGCTCAGGCACCACACCAGCAGCCAGGTCTTTGCCGGGGCCGTCGTGGGGGCGATGGTCAGCCTTTTCGCCTTATTACCCATGTCGGACTGAGAAGGCCCGCTTTCGCGGCCCTTCCCGGGCATCGTCTAATTCGTATCCCTTGGGCTCGAATCAGGCGCCGGGCGTTGGCCCCGGCCCCATGGACTGGATGAACGCCGGCGTCCCGCCCACGCAGAGGTAGCCGCGGCCGGGGGTCACCGCCACCGGGGCGCGGCGCGGCAGCGTGACGCCGAGCAGCTCCCCGTCGTAGTCGACGTCGGGCTGCAGCAGCACCCCGCAACGGGACTTGCGCAGCGTCTTGGTCCAGTGCGCATACAGGGCCCGCAGGTCAGCTGAGCGGCCCGCGGCGATCACGCAGACCCGCTGCCCGGAGGCCAACAGGTTGGCCAGGGATGCATCGGAATCCTCGAAGCGTTCGGCGTCGTCCACCAGCAACACCACGGGTCCGCGCTCTAGCCGGATCGAGGCCAGCAGCGCCGGCAGGTCCTCCGGTCCCACGGCCACCTTGTCCAGGCCGGCGTTGGCCAGCGGGGAACGCCGGCCGCAGGCGCCCCACACTGCCACCGGCTCCCCGTCGGCGGCGGAGGAGGCGCGGATCGACTCGGCAAGGGCCAGCAACAGCGTCGACTTGCCCGAGCGTGCGGGCCCGGAAATGAGCACGTGTTCGCCCTCGTAGACCTCGAGCAGTCCCGGGGCCAGGTCCTCCTCGCGCAACCCGACCGGGAAGCGCCATGGCTCGCCCTGAAGTTGCGCAGGCATGCCGAGTTCGGCGACGGTCAGCTCCTCGGGCAGCCGGCCGATGGCGGCGGCCTTCGGCGCGGTGCCGGGCCAGCGCGCGGCGACGGATTCCACCGCTGCGGCCAGGTCGGTGCCGGGGGTGGCGATGTGCATCTGCCGCAGCGTCCCGGCATCCACGCAGCGCCCGGGCACCGCAGCCGGGATGTTGCTCCCGCGCACGCCCAGGGCCGAGTAGTCGTAGGGATCGGCCAGCCGGTAGAGCCATTTCTGGATGGTGACCTCGTCGATCGCCGAGGGCACCGCCTTGGCGCGGGTGGTGGCCACGGCGAAGTACAGCCCCAGGGCCGGTCCGTCGGCATAGGCGCGGTTCAGGGCATCCAACAGCCCCTGGCCATCGTAGTCCTGGAATTCGTCGCGCAGCGTGGCCAGCCCGTCGATGAGCACGAGCGTCTCGCGGCGCGAGCCGAGGTCGGCGCGCCGGCGCGCCAGCTCGGTGCGCAGGTGCCGCAGGAAGCGGGCCTGCTGCTCCTTGGCGCCGGGTCCGGTGCCCACGTAGGCGGAGGTGTGCGGCAGCGCCGCCAGCGGGGCCAGGGCGCGGGACCCCAGGTCCAGCACCAGCAGGTCAAGTTCCCGCGGGTCCTTGGCGGCCGCAGCGGCCAGGGCCAGGGACGCCAGCGTGGTGCTGGTGCCGGAACCTGCGATGCCCAGCAATAGCAGGTTGCCCTTGGCCAGGTCCCAGCCGGCGGGGGACTGGCGCTGGGCCTCGGGCTCGTCCTTCAGCGCGACCTCGATGCAGCGCGCGCGCACCGAACCCACCACCGGGATCGTTGAGGCCCGGTGGGCGGGACCGGAGCCGGTGCCGTCGGCGGGGAAGCCGGCCAGCGGGACGCGCTCGCCCAGCGCCACGGGCCAGACCGGCCGAGGCTCCCCGAACCCGGCAGCCCGGTGGGCCTGGTTGATGGCCTCGATGAGCTCGTCCAGGTCGCTGTCCTCGGATTCGGCTCCCGGCGCCGGGGCCCGCGGCGGAACCGCGATGCCAAAGTGCCCGATCTCATCGAGCACCAGTTCGTCGGAGGCTGCCCGCGAGGCGCGCCCGGTGACCAGTGCCGTCTGCACCGGGGTGATCTCGTCCTGCCCCAGCTTGATGTAGGCCCGCCCGGTCTGCGCGCGGGAAATGCCGGCGGCTGCCGGGACGCCGATGACGTTGGAGGAGTCGTCGCGGCTTTGGACGCGCAGGGCCACGCGCAGGTTGGTGTTGGCCAGGATGTCGTCGTTGACCACGCCGGCGGGACGCTGGGTGGCCAGGATCATGTGCACGCCCAGGGTTCGCCCGACCGCGGCGACGGAGACCAGCGAAGAGAGCACCTCGGGGAAGTCCTTGGCCAGCATCGCGAATTCGTCGACCACCAGCAGCAGCCGGGGCATCGGCTCTTCCGGGTTGGTGGCCAGGTAGGCATCGAGGTTGTCGATGTCCTCGCCGGCGGCGGCGAAGATGCGCTGGCGGCGGGCCATCTCAGCCTCGAGGGAGCGCAGGGCCCGGTCGGCCAGCTGCTCGTCGAGGTTGGAGATGGTGCCGATGGTGTGCGGCAGGGCCTCGCAGGCGGCGAACGCGGCGCCCCCCTTGAAGTCGATGAGGATGAAGTTCAGCCGGGTCGCGTCGTTGCGGGCGGCGAGCCCGGCGACCAGGGAGCGCAGGAATTCGCTCTTGCCCGAACCCGTGGTGCCGCCGACCAGCCCGTGTGGTCCGTCCTTGACCAGGTCAAGGGACATCGGCCCGGATTCGGAGGTGCCGATCGGGGCGGAGAAACCCTTGGCCTTGGCCCACTGCGCGCGGATCGACTCGGCGTCGCTGGCCGGCATGCCGACCAGCTCGGGCAGGCGCACCAGGGAGGGCAGCGCGGCCCCGGGGACCACCAGCTCCGGGTCGTCGAAGCGCGCCAGGTCCATGGCGCAGCGTTCCGCGGCCTCAAGGCCGATGCCGGCCAACACCGTGTCGCCCACGTTCGTGAGCTCGCCGAGGTCGTGCACGGATGCCGCGGCGTCGGTTCCCACGGTGATGACGGTGGTGCAGGAGGCGGGCAGCTGCTGCTCGGAGGCGGCGATCACGATGCCCGAGACCCTCGGTCCCTGCGCCGTGCCGCGGCCGCCGAGTCCCGGGACCGAGCGGCCGTGGCCCAGCAGCTCGCGTGCCGGGGCGTCGCGGCCCTCGGTGAGCACCTCGGAATCCAGCACCAGCAGCGTGGTGCCGCCGGTGGACTCCTCGAGCCCATCGCGCAGGGCGCGCAACAGTGCCGCACTGCGCCGGCGCTCATCCGAGAGCCAGCGTTCGGAGGTGCCGGTGCCCAGCCGCCGGGTGTGTGGCAACCAGGAGGCCCAAGACCATTCCTCGTGGCGTCCGCGGTCGCAGAACACGGCGATGGACAAATCTGCGGGCCCCGCGTGCACGGCGGCCTGGGTGAGCAGGGACCTGGCCAGGGCCAAGGCTCCGGCGCGGTCCCCGACGATGCCCACGACGCCGGCGTCGGTGAGGTCCACCAGCACGGGGGCCGCGGGGATCCGGCTGGCCTCCAGTGCCTCGCGCACCAGGCGGTCGGGAACGGGGGCGGATCGGTCATCGAGCCGGGGGGCCCAGGGCACGTCGCCGATCCCTGCGTTAAGGGCCAGGAATCCCGCGGAGCCGGCTCTTCGCTGCCACAGCCCGGTCGTGGGCAGCGCGGCGATGCGCATGGTCGTGGCGGGGTCGGGGATTTCGCTGTGGCGGCGCGTGGCCTGGACCGCCGCCGCGTCGGCGATCTCGGTGGCGAAGTCGGCCAGGGCAGCGGTGAAGCGCTCGTCCTCTTCCTTGAGGTTCTTGGCGCGGCGGTGCTTCTGCTCGAACCACATGCCCACGGCCATGACCGGACTCAGCGCGGCGAACATGGCGAAGCGGGCATCTCCCAGCATCATCACCATGGCTCCGGCCAGCAGCAGCGGGGCCAGCACGGTGATGTAGCTGAACTTGGAGGCCGGGGGGACGTCCTTGCGCACCGGCGGGGACAGCGGATCGGGTTCCGGCGGGTTTCCGGGGCGCGGGGGCCGGTTGAACGGCGCGGTGGCCGCGGGCGTGAGGTTGTGCAGCGACCCGGGTTCCGGGGCGCGGTTCTCCGTGATCTCCGGCCGCAGCAGCACCGTCGTTCCGCCCATGACCAGGGTGGCGCCGGCGGTGACAAGTACGCCGTCCCCATCCACCGCTTCCCCGGCCAGCAGCGTTCCGTTGGTCGAGCCCGAGTCACGGACCCGCACGCCGTCGCCCTCGAGTTCCAGGCTGGCATGGTTCCAGGAGGCGCTTTCGGTCTGCAGGACCAGATCCGCCTGCGGGGAACGGCCGATGAGCAGCGGCCGGTGCGCGGGAAGCGGAATAACCGCACCTGCATCCAGGCCGCCGGATAGGGTGGCGCTCCAGCCGCGCAAGGGCTCGGGGCGGGGGAGGGGTGCCAGCGAAATGGTGCTGCCCTCCAGCAGCAGCAACTCCTCCAACGGGGTATCGGCGGGCACCGCAGCGGCGTCCACGTACAGCGTGGAGCCGGGGGGAGGAGCGGTGCCGCCTGCGGCGGTGACCAGCTGCGCGAGTGTCGTGCCGGGAGCGAAGGTTCCCAGCTCCCGGTCAAGTCGCTGGCCATCCAGCCGGATCAGCACGCGCACCGCGCGCTCCTTTCGTCGTTGGGACGTGGGGTCAGTCGGCGGCGGGGCTCGAGAACCAGGAAGCCGGTCCGCCGCTCCCGGATACCAGCGGGCGCAAGCCCAGGTCCTGGGCCGAGAAGTGCAGCACCGCCGGTTCCCCGTCCATGCTATCGGGCCGGGTGAAGTCCAGTCCGGGGCCGGCGATGCCGTCGGCCGGGCCAAGCTTCAGCGTACCGAGTGCCTTGGCCACCTTGGCCGGATCGCCGCTGCCGGCGGTTGATACCGCCCGCACCAGAGCCACCACGGCGTCGTGGCTGCGCGAATCGGCGGCGTTGGCGACCTCGCTGAAGGGCACGTCGCCGGTGAGGTTCTTGGCTTCCTTGTCCTGGGCGAGGACCCGCAGGCCGGCGAGGAACCCGGACATGGCCCGTCCGGAGGCATCGGGCCGCAGGGCGGCCGCGTCGCCGGCGTCGGGGCCGACGGTGGAGAGCCGTCCGGAGGCGGTGCCGCCGGCCTGGGCCAACCGGGAGGCGAAGGCGGGGCTGGTGGCCCCGGGTGTCAGCACGACCGGGACCGTGACGTTGGCCGATTGCAGGGCATGGACGACCGTTGCCTGTTGCGTCGGGTTGCCCGAGAGCAGCACCGCGTCGGCGGGGTTGGCCACCGGGGCGCGTCCAGGGGTGCCGTCGGCCTTCGCCGGTTCAACCACGCCGGTGCGGCGGGCGACATCTGCAGCGAGCTGCTCGGCATCGGCGCCCGGTTCGAAGGAGATTTTCGCCGCGACGTCCACGGATGCCGGGGCACCGCCGCCGGCGTCGATCAGCAGCGTCCGCTTCGCGCCGGCCAGGGCGGAAGTCAGTGACTTGGACACTTGGGCCTCGGTGGGCGCGGTGCGCCAGGCGGCACCGTCGCCATCGACCTTGTCGGCGTAGTAGGGCAGCAGTACCGGGACCCCGGCGCTGGCGGCGGCCTCGAGGGCTCCGTCCACCTGCTCGCCGTCGGTGGCCACGATGATCCCCGAGACGCCCTCGGAAACCAGTTTCTCCACGGCCTTGCGTGCGCCCTCGGTCGTTCCGCGGTCATCTGCGGTGGACAGGGCGATGGCGGTGCCCGAGAGGGAGAAGCGGTGCGCGGCAACCGCCGCGCCCTGTGCCGCATCCTTCCACGCGGCGCCGGAACTGGACCCGAGCGTCACCACGACACCGAGCTTGGTCTCAGCAGGGACGTTCGCGGCGGACAGCGCCACCGGGACGCTTGCCTCCACAGGGTCGCCCATGGCCGCGTCGGAAGGACGGAACAGGAAGACGGACATCGCGATGATCGCGGCCACGGCCACAAGGGCCACCGCGCCGGAAATCAGGTTCCGGCGCGTCGCGAGACGGCTCACTTGGCACTTCCGAGACGGAAGGCGTACAGCGTCTGCGTCGCGGTGCCCGCCGGCACCTCGAGGCGGAAGGTCGGCAGGGCCGAGACGGCCTCGAGCGAAGCCTTGAACTGTGCCTGGCGCAGCAGGATCCCGGCGACGTCCTCGGCGCGCACGTTGGCGTAGCCCTGGGCGTTCTTGGTGGCCAGGGCCAGCTGGTAGTCGGCCGTGTCGGCCTTCGCCGCGCTGGTGGCCATGGATCCGAGCAGGCCGGACCCGTTCACCTTGCGGTCGCCCAGGTCGAGCATGACCTTGGACAGGCCGGCGGCGAGCAGCTTCGAGGCACCCTCGACATCCCGCGTCGAGGCTCCTGTACTCTGCGCGATGCCCTCGAGCGAGGCAGCGGTCTGCTTGCTGACTGCCTCCGAAAGGCCGGCGTCCTGCTTGGCTAGTTCGGCGTGCTGCTTGTCAACGGTCGTCTTGGCGTTGGCCTCAACGTCGACGGCAGTCGCGGACAGACCCGCAACCGAGCGGTCGAAGGCCTTTACGACTGCGTCGCTGCCTTCGGCGCCTTGGGCGGAGACCACGCGGATCTGGCTGTCGATCAGCGCGGTGATCTCTTCGGTCATGGCGTTCTGGGTGTCCGCGAAGGCCTTCTTGATGCCAGACTCGAGCTCGTCCTGCTGCTTGTCCAAGACCAGCAAGCCCTCGCCGAGTCGATCCCGACTTCCCTGGGCAGCCTCCAGCGTCTTGCGCAGGTTGGCGATGTCGCCCTTGATGCTGCCACCGTTCTTAACCGTGAATTCCAGCTCATCGATGCTCTCGCTGATGGCCTCGAGACTGGCCTCTGCGTCCTTGATGGATTCCTTGAGCGGCTCGCCGTCGACAGGCGCATCGGTCAATGAGGTCACCTTATTCAGTGCCAGGGTCTGCTCCTTGGCACGGTCATCCCAGATCTTGGCCTGCTTGCTTACCCAGGTATCCCAGGCCTCGGCCTGGTCCTCTGCCTGTTTGGCGCGAGCGCCAGCTTGCCTCTCCAGCTCGCTGGCGTGGTCGGTCAAATCCTGGATCTGGTTGGCCAGATCGGCTTTCTGCTCGGCCAGATCGGCTTTCTGCTCGGCCAATTGCTCGTCCAACGGATCGGCGATCAGCCTTAGCTTGCCGCCGGTCCCGTCGTCACAGGGGACGGAAGTCACGTACGCACGAAGTTTCTCGAGGGCCAATTTCTCGGGAATGCGGTCCTCTCCCTCGATCCGGGTGCAAAGGTCCCTGGCCAACGTAGCGGCCTGCTCGTCCATGTCCACAGTCTTCGTTTCCATGGCCGCATTCTGCTTAAGCATGTCCTTGTTCCGCCCGAGCATGGCGCCCAGGGGATTTTCTTCTTCGATCGGTTCGTAGATCCAAGGATTGGTCAGCTTGTGGTCGCCGCCCTTGACCAGCTTCGCGGCGGCCTCGCTGGCGGTACGAATGTCATTGAACCTGGTCTGTTCGGCCAAGACGAAGGAGTCGACGTCTCCATTCAGGTCGGCCAACGGTGTCCCGGCGTCGTCGACAGTGGTCCGGAGCGCCTTGACGGCGTCATCGAAGGCCTTCTCGTCGTTGGCTTTTCCGTTGGATTCGGCCTGGTCCAGTGCGGTGAGCTGGTTGGAAAGCTCATCGATTCCATCCGAAAGGCTTCTGTGGCGTGCCAGCGCGCCAGTGATGATCTCCGGATCCAAAGAGGCAACCAGCTTGTCGCCCTGGTCCACCAACTTCAGCAGGGCGCCGGTCACGGTGATCGACGAAGCGTGGAACGCACAGGTCAGTGATGCGACGGCGCAGTTCTCGGCGTTGGGCTCGGAAGGGCCAACGGTGCTCTGCAGTGCGGTGGCAACTTCGTCGCGGCAACCGGCGGTCGAGCGGGCATAGCCGTCCAGCTGGGCGGACATCAGCACGAGGCTGGAGTAGACCGTCGCGGTTTCGCCTGCGGGTGCAACGATGGCGGCGCAGCCGTTGCCCTTGATCGTTGCCTTTGGCACGCCGACCGAGGTGTCGCCCAGCATGGCGTCGACCGTGTTCACGGTCTGGGAAAGCTGCGCAAGGGTCGTGGTCTCGGCGCCGGTGACAGTGGAATCGAGGTCTGTCTTGAGCGATCCGAGTTGGTCCTTCAAGCCGCCGAGGGTCCCGGCCAAGGAGTCGCTGCTCTCCTTCAGGTGGGCGGCGGTGCTCACGCCCAGGGTCTGTGAGGTGCTCTCCAGGTTGCCGCGCACGTCGGTGATGGTGGAGCCCGCACGGCTCAACACGTCATTCACTTCGGCAATGAGGTCGATGGTGCGCCGCTGCAGGGCGAGCTCGGAGGTGGGGCTGGTGTCGAATGCGGAGGCCAGCACGCCGTCCACCGAGAGGTCAGTGGACATGCCCGGCTGCACGGCCAGGTCGATGCTCGGGGTGGCGAAATCGGTGACGTCTGCGACCAGCCGCAGCGTGGTGCTGGCGCTGGTTGCCGGAGGTGCCAGAAGAGTTGCCCACTGGATGACCGTCTCCCCGTCGGGTGAAGCGCTGACGATGCCGTTGGTCCCGGCCGCGCCGGAACCGGATTCGGCGACGATGGCGCCGGGCGAAACCTCGGGAAGCACCGTCGAGGCGGCAATGGTCATCGGTGCGCCAACGAGTGCAGGTTCGGTGCGGGACTGGCCCGCGACGTCGAATGTCACGTCGTTGGGCGCCACCGTGAGGTTTTCCACGGTCAGGCCGATCTCGATCCGGCCGGTGTAGCCGGCCAGCTCCTCGAGATTGGTGCCGGTCTTCTCCGCGGTGCGGTACTGCGTGCTCACGCGAACGGGAAGGTCGTTGGCGACTTCAACCGGAATATAGGCGGTATCTGCGCTCGAGGAACCGCCGGTGGCGTCGTCCACGGAGATGGCGGTTCCGTTCACCGCCGAGATAGAGCCGTTGGAGGCAAGATCCACGTTAACCGACTGCAGCACCCTCGTGGGGTTGTCGATGGCCTGTGGTGCGTTGGTACACGATGTGGTGAAAGCCAAGGCAGCAACCGTGAGTACCGCGCCCGCGCCACGACGGAGTCGGCGGGTGCGTTTGGTTGTGTCGACATGCTGCTGGCGTGTGCGCGTACTGGCCACTGGGGTCCCTTCGTTTGCAAATTCCTATTGAATAATAGGCGGTACGCCACCGAAATGAATAAACGGACAAGGTGCCCCGCGTTCATATCACCAAGGGGGTCCGGTGCGCGACGAAATCCATTCATGACGTTGATCCCTGGAGTTCATGCCTCGGTTGCTTGGGGTGGGCCATGTCATGTTGATAGAGTTATTCTCGTTCAGGTCTCCAAGTAGCGCGTTTGCGCGGGGACATCACCAGGATTCTTGGAGGATTTCATGTCGCGTGTCCTATCAACGGAGCAGGCAAAGACGGCCATTCAGCAGATTCAGGCGATCATCAACGGTGGCTTCACCGACCAGATCAGCCAGTTGGATGCCCAGGGACGGGTCCTGTCTGACCCGAACGTGTGGGACGGGCCCCTTGCTTCCCAGTTCCGCGGTTCAACGTGGCCGGAGACGAAGGCCGCGCTGGACAAGGCACGCACCGAGCTGGAGCAGCTGCGTGGCCAGCTGAACCAGATCTCGACGAACATCTTCACCGCGGGCGGCGGCAACTAGCCAGTTCTGGGCCTCGCCCCCGCTGGAGCCAGGTCGCTGAAGGAAGAAGCCCGCTAGGAAACCGAACGGCGCCGTCTGGCCACGGAATGGAAGCAACGCCGGGACGAACGCCAAGCAAACTGGATCGACCGGACAGTGGATTGGTGGATCGGTGCCGAGGATCCGCCCGTCGGGCCTCCGGCGCTGGAAGTGAGCATCCAAGCTTCGGCCCCGGTGACCGGGGTGCGACAGACACCCGCCCTGGGCGGAGGCGCCAACGCGGGCGTTTCCGCGGCGCGGCCCAGCGACCTTCGGTCATTCGCCACTGGATCGGCGAACCTCAATAGTGAACTTGCCGGCAAGCCCGCATCATTGCGCAGCCACCTCGCGGACTCAGTGGAGCGTGTTGACATCGCCCGGTAGCGATCCGGGACAGGTCGAGGTGATGATTGGGGACATGCTTCTTTCTCAAGCGTCCTGGGAAACCACGACTCTGGAGAAAACGTTGGCTGCGGTACGGTATTTCCACCGAAAGGGCGGTGTCGATCCCCAAATGACGTGGTTTAGATCGCCGACGATTGCTGATTGGAGGACCTTGGCTTCATGATTTTAGATGAGCGTCGACTGACGCCGGTTGCTCGGGTGGCGGCGCCCACGCCGGGACGTTACGTCCTTGCGTTCGCTGCGGCGTTTGGGGGCCTGGCGATTTCATTCTTGTTTGGTGCGTTTCCGATTCTCGTCGTCCTTTTCTCTGCAGTTGTCCTGCTGCTCTCGTTTCTTTCCGGAGCACGGCAGGAACCCTACCAGCGCATGATGGCCTATCCACTGGTGATCGTTCTTTCCATGGTTTTGTTGATCAATTTCGGGCCGATCACTTGGACGATTGCGGCGCTGGTGGGCTGTGCCGTTCTCGGAATGACCCTCGGGCGTGGACTCCGGGCGGCGAGGCAGGGGACCGAGGTTCTGCCCGATCCTCCGACGGATCCGTTGGCCGTTCCGGGTAGGGCCGTGGCCACTTGGGCGATCGGCAAGGACCGCTTCGAGGAGATCGACCCGGAGGGGGAGAAGCTCGACGAGCTGTTGGCGCATCTCAATGGCAACTTTTCGGCCTTGTCACTTCGGCGGGGGTCGGCGCGGTTGGATGCTGTTGGTTTCGCGCCGGACGCCGTTGAGGTCTATGTGACCGACGATGTCGAGTCCGCGGAGTGGCACACGCTGCTTCCTGCGGGCCAAACGATGTTGGGTGGGCAAGCGACTGCTGTCGGTTCGCCGGATGGTCAGGCGAAAGGCGAGTCGTTGCGCCGAGCGCAGGTGGCTGCGCGCTATTTCGCGGTGACCGGATCGCGTTCGCGCGATGTTGTCTGGTCGGCAAGCCGCCGCGCAGACTGATCGAGGAAGCCTCAGGGATCCAGGATAGATGGGTCAGGCCATCACCGGGTTGCATTCGAAGACACTGAGGCAGGCATGCCATCAGGGGCGTCCGATCGCTTGCCAATAGATTCGGGGGACAGGTGCTAGGGGCACGTTGGTTCATGTTGATGCGTTGATCGGCAAGTCATTCCGCCTACCCGATCATGCCCCAATGCATGACGGTCACTCCTTGGCGGCTTTCGCGTCGTTCGAAACCGTACGGACACCAACGTGAGTAGTCGAAACGGCTGTGTCTGTCTGGCGGTTGTATTTCTCGCCAACACGAGAAATTTATGGGCTCATTACTTGGAACGCGGCATGTCATCTTGTTAGAGTTATTCTCGTTCGAGTCTCCTAGTAGCGCGTTTGCGCGGGGACATCACTAGGATTCTTGGAGGATTTCATGTCGCGTGTCCTATCAACGGAGCAGGCAAAGACGGCCATTCAGCAGATTCAGGCGATCATCAACGGTGGCTTCACCGACCAGATCAGCCAGTTGGATGCCCAGGGACGGGTCCTGTCTGACCCGAATGTCTGGGATGGCCCACTTGCTTCCCAGTTCCGCGGTTCAACGTGGCCGGAGACGAAGGCCGCGCTGGACAAAGCACGCACCGAGCTGGAGCAACTCCGTGGCCAGTTGAACCAGATCTCGACGAACATCTTCACCGCGGGCGGCGGCAACTAGCCAGTTCTGGGCTTCGCCCCCATTGTCGCCGGCCGTGGTGCCGCCGTGGCGGCGGGGGCGTTTCCCATGTTTTTCCGGGGCCATGTGGGCGCCTCGGGTCGAATTTCGGGGACCTTTCGGTCCCGTTGGCTGATGAGGGAGTTCTTGCGTGGCCGATCTAGGCGTCTTTGAGCATGACGTTGTGTTTGACAACGGGACGGCCGATGCGCTGATTTCGGCGTTCAACCTCGCGGCGTCGAACATCGAGTCACAGTCGGGTTCCCGGTCCTCCCTGGTGGCGACGGCGGGAGCCGAGTTCCAGGGGCATTTCTCAAAGCTTTTTGCCGACAACGCCCGCGTCGCGTCCGCTGACGCGACCGAGCTCGCGGCACGTTTGCGCGAGGCTGCCACCGGCGCGAAGTCGCTGAAGGAAGAAGCCCGCAAGGAAAACGAACGGCGCCGGCTGGCCCGCGAATGGAAGCAGCGTCGAGACGAGCGCCAAGAAAACGCCCTCCTGAGGGGCTGGGACATGGTCTTCGGCGAGGAGGATCCGCCCGTGGGGCCCCCGGCCCAGGAAGTGAGCATCCAGGCCTCGGCCCCCGTGACCGGGGCCCGGCAGACACCCGCCCCGGGCGGCGGTTCCAATGCCGGCGTCTCCGCGGCACGCCCCAGCGACCTGCGCTCCTTTGCCACCGGGTCGGCGAACCTCAATGGCGAGCTTTCGGGCAAGCCCGCGGCCTTGCGCAGCCACCTCGCGGACTTTGCCGCTCGCTGCAGCCACGGCTCGCTGAACGCCAATGGGGTAGTCAACGGCTTCGAAAAGTGGCTCGAGGCCAACGACCAGGACGTGGCGTGGGCCCTGACCATCGCCAACGCCTTCGCTGCCGCCGGCGGCGAAGGAAACGTTTCGCGGCTGGCCGACTCGGCGCTCTTGGCTGCCCTCGCCACCCAAGGGGTCGGGGCGACCCGCCAGGACATCGCCATCGACGCGGCATTTGCCCTCGGTGCCGATCCGACGACCGGCTACTCCAACGACCCGGTCAACACCTCCACCGGCAACTTCCTGGAAACCGAGGTGGACCTCGGATTCGCGGGCGCCGCGGCGGCACTGGTGGCCACGCGAACCTACAACTCCCTGGACGAGCGGGTCGGTGCTTTCGGGACCGGTTGGGCCTCGGTGTTCGACACCCGGCTCGAGCTGGAGGACGAAGGCGCATGGATGGTCCTGGCCGATGGACGCCACCTGTGGTTCCCCCGCCTCGGTGAGGGATGGGACCGGGCCGACGGGGAAAGCTCCTGGCTGCATCGCGAAACCCTGAATGACGAGGAGATCGACAAATACGCGGCGGATTCCGTCGAGGTTCTCGTGGTGCGCGACAATGCCGGAGCCCGCTGGGTGTTCACCTCGGCCGGGACCTGGCTGTCCTCGGACACCGGCCCCGGGACTGCGCTGCTGGTGCGCCGGGATGATGATGGCCGCATCGCCGAGCTTGCCCACGAACGCGGCCGTTGGGTGCGCACCGAATTCGCGGGCGATCGGATCGCCGTGCTTATGGCCTCGGACGGGCGCCGCGTGGAGTTCGAGTACGACGAGAACGGGCACCTGATTTCCGCCGCTGGGCCGGGCGGGGTGCGCAGCTATCGCTGGAACGATGCAGGCCTCATCGAGGCTGTCACCGACGCCGCGGGCGTCGAGGAGGCGGTCAACACCTATGACGAGCACGGACGGGTGCTCACCCAGGTCTCCGCCTTCGGCCGCGTGACCCGGTTCGCCTACCTGCCGGGCCGCCTGACGGTGGTGTCCGATGCGGACGGGACGCGTTCGAACGCCTGGATCGCCGATGCCCGGGGCCGCCTGGTGGGCGTCATCGACGCCAACGACGCGCGCCAGTCGATGAGCTATGACCGATATGGCAACCTGGTCTCCGTCACCGAGCGCGACGGTGCCCTCACGGTGCATGCCTACGACCAGCGCGGGCGCAAGGTCCGCACCCGCACCCCGAGCGGTGCCGACATCACCTACGGCTACGACCACGCCGACCGTCCGGTGACCGTGGTGACCGAGTCCGGCGCCCTGGTGACCTACGAATATGCCGACGACTCCTCCCGCAACCCCTCCCTGGTCATCGACCCGGAGGGTGGCCGCACGCAGCTGCACTGGCGCGACGGCCTGCTGGAGAAGATCGTCGACCCGGTCGGCGTTGCCGTGCGCTTTGGCTACGACGGCTTCGGCGACCTGGCCACCATCACCAATTCCTTCGGGAACACCGCGACGCTGGACCGCGATGACGCGGGCCGGGTCACCGAGGCGGTGTCCCCCGGCGGGGCCCGGACCACCTACCTGTATGACGCAAACGGACAGCTGCGCTCCCGCCGGGACGCGGACGGCGCCCTGTGGAAGTTCGAGTACGCCCCGGGCGGAGCCCTGGCCGTGGTCATCGACCCGCTCGGGTCCCGCACCGAGATGCATTACGGTTCCCACGGGCAGCTCACCCAAACCGTCGATCCGCTGGGGCGGGCCGTTACGCGCAGCTTCGACGACCTGGGCAACGTGTCCGGCCTCGAGCTTCCCGACGGCGCCCAATGGAGCTTCGTCCACGATGCGCTGGCCCGCCTGACGCAGGTCACCGACCCCGCGGGGCACGCGTGGTCCCGCGAGTACAACAAGAACGGCGAGCTCACCGCGGTGGTGGACCCCACCGGCGTGCGGCAGCAGATTTCCGCTGACGCGGCCACCGGAACCGTCACCGTCCATGATGCGTTCGAGCGCAGCAGCGTGCGCTGCGACGAGTTCGGCCGCCCCGTGGCCTCCGAGCGCGCGGACGGCAGCACCGAGCTGACCACCTACGATGCGTGCGGACGCCCCGTGGAACTGGTCGACGCCGAGGGAGGTCTCACCCTGCTGCGCCGCGACGCGGCCGGACGGGTCATCGAACACCGTTCCCCGGGCGGGGCCGTCACCCGTTTCGAATTCGACGCCGCCGGGCGGCCGGCAGCAAGCATCGACCCGACCGGTGCGCGCACCACCCTGGAATACGACGCCGAGTCCCGCGTAGTGGCCCGCGTCTTCCCTGGAGGGGAGATCGAGCGCCTGGAATACGACGCCGTCGGCCGAGTCGTTTCCCGTTATACCCCGGGCCGCGGCACCTCGCGCTTCGAATACGACCTGGCCGGACGCATGGTCCGGGCCGTGGATTCCTCCTTCGGCCGACGCAGGTTCCGCTACGATGCGGCGGGGCAACTCATCGAGGCCGTCAACGGACTGGGCGGCAAGACCCGCTTTGAGTACGACTCGCGCGGGCGCCTCACCACCGTCACCGACCCGCTGGGCGCCACCACGCGACGGATTTACAACGAGACAGACCAGGTCGTTGCGGAAACCGATCCGCTGGGCCGGACCACGACGGCGGGCTTTGACCCGGCCGGCCGCCAGCTGTGGCAGTGCGACCCGGAGGGCCGGCGCACCGAATGGAGCTATGATGCAGCCGGGCGGCAGGTCTCCCTCGGCGTCGATGGGCATTCATTGATGCAGATCAACCGGGATGCACGTTCCAGGAGCGTGCGCATCACCGACCACACCCGCGAGGACGGCGTGCAGGTCGAGCAACTCCTGCGCTTCAACCGCCGCGGGCAGCTCATCCAGCGCTTGCGTGACGGGCGCGGCCCGTCATGGGAATACGATGCGGACGGGAACCGCACGGCAATGGTCGACCCGCACGGGACGCGCACCGAGTTCGGCCATGACGCCGCCGGACGCGTGGTGGTTGTGAAGCACCCGGTCTTCGGACGGATTTCTTACGAGCGTGATGCCGCCGGACGCATGGTGGGCGCAGTCGCCAGCAATGCGGTCCAAAACTGGGACTATGCCGAAGGCGTCGTGGTGCGCCACACCACGACAACGGTTGAGGGTGTGACCGAGACCGTCATTCGCCGGGACGGGGACGGGCGTATTGCCGCGATCCTTGCCGATGGCATCGAAACCCGTTTCTCCTATGACGCGGCGTGCCAGCTCGAGCGTTCGGTGCGCGGGGACGGTCTAGTGTCCCAGTGGCGCTATGACCTTTCCGGCCGCCTGGTTAATGAATCCATTGACGGGTTCACCGCCGAGCTTGCCTATGATGCGGCCGGCCAGTTGCGTTCCCGCACGGACGGCGCAGGGACCAGCACATATGCCTACGACGGGTTGGGCCGTCGGATCGAATCAGTGGAGCCCGATGGCTCGGTGCGGTTATTTGAATGGTCCTTGCGCGGTTGGTTGACCGCGGTGACCGCGGACGACTCCTCCGGGGCTCCCTCGCGCAGCGAATTGTGGGTTGACGCCCTCGGCGAGTTGGCGGACGTGGACGGCGCCGAGGTGTGGTGGGATTCGGCGGAGGTCGCTCCCCGGGTGATGTCCGCCGGTGACCAATCGGTGGTGGCACTGCCCGGCGGCGTGACGGCGATAGGCGGCACGGTGCTTTCCGCCGGGTGGCGCAGTGCGCATCCGACGAAGGCAGGCAGCCCGTGGGGGATGGCATCGGACGCGATTCCGGGCCTTCCTTCCGGGCTGGCCGTGGGTGCGTCCGGCGGCTTGCAGGTGGGCGGGATGGATTGGTTCGGCGCCCGGGCCTATGACCCGATGACGCGCGGGTTCCTGTCGGTTGATCCGCTGGATCCGGTGGTGGGTTCCGGTTGGTCCGGAAACCCGTATTCGTATGCCGGGAACGACCCGTTGCATGCGATCGATCCGCTGGGCCTGCGTCCGGTCACCGAGGACGAACTGCGGGCGTACCGGGACGGCAACAACGGTGCGATGGCAGCCGCAGGCGATTGGTTCGCGGACAACTGGGAGTATATCGCGGGTGGTGCTGCGGTGCTTGTCGGTGGTGGGCTGATGATCTTCGGTGGGCCGGTGGGCATGATGGTCGGCGGGGCGCTGGTTTCTGCTGGCGCCCAGACAATCATGGAGAAGGCGCAAAACGGCTCTGTGGATTGGGGCCATGTTGCAGTCGCCGGCGCCTTGGGTGCAGTCGGTGGCGGGGCAGGAGCCCTGGCCACGCGGGCCGCGACAGTGGGATTCGGAGCGACGCGTGTCGCTGCCACCTCGGCCGCGGCGTCAAACACAAGCAAATTCGTGGCTGCTGCCTCAGTAAATGCCGGCGTCAACGGTTCCTTTGGCGCAATCGCTGGCGGGACCTCGGAGCTGATGAAGAACGACTGGAAGATCGAGGACGGGTGGGGATTCGCCGGTTCCATGGCTGGCGGTTTCGTGGCCGGTTCGGCCGGTGGTCTCGCCGGCCCGGCCGGAGGGTCGATCGCGCGATCCTTCGGGCAGACGGCCACGGGTGGCCTGGCCAAGATTTCAACGATCAGTCTTTCCGCTGGTGGTGGCGCCGCAGGGTCGATCACAACGGATCTTGTCGGAGGAAAAGACGTTAACCTCCGCAACGCCGGCGTGAGTGCTCTCTCCGGAGGCATGGCGTCTGCAATTCCGGTGGACAAGATCCCGGGCGTTGGCATGAACGGGGTCAGTACATTAAGGCAAATGCCCAATTTCCACCCCAGAACCCTCGGTGGAGCTTTTGACGTCGCGCGAACCAACACCAATGGGTTGTGGTCGGAAGCCTTTACAAGCAGCTCCGCCGGATTTGGGGTGGATCAATTCACCGAAGGTCTGAAATGATGGTCGATGTGTATATGAATCGTGTAGGTGAATTCAATCGTGGCGCGTAGTTCCTCAAAGAATGCTGATTTCGTCGGAATGGCGATGGCGGCGATCGGCGTCCTGAGTGGTTTCTTGATCCCGGTTATTTGGTGGGACGCCAATATTTCCATCGTCCTCATGGTTTTGTTGGTTGCCTTCGCCGCTGGCGCGGGTACCTTCATGTTCGCCAAAGGCAGGTTGCCAATCCTGCTTTTTTTCGTCGTTTTTTTTGGGGTTCTGCTGTGGTTCCGGAACATCCAAAGCATTCAGGGAGGAACCGGTGGCCTCGGCCTGACTTGGTTCACATGCGTGATTGCCGGAACCATTATTGGCGCCAATTTTCGACCTGACAAAAAGAAGAAGGCGAAGAAACTAGCCTCGGGTGCACTTCTGGTCACCGGGAACGATGGGAGAAAGCTGTTCGAGGAGGAGGCCCCGTCCGCTACTTCCCTCGAAGGCCGCGTACGGTCCTTGGATGGCAAGAAACGGACGCTTGTCAGCGCGATGCGTGGCGGTGCGCGGATGGACTTCTGTGGGGGTGCGGAAGGCGCGATGGTTGTCTATTTCTGTCCCGACACATCGGATGACCGGCTGTGGAGCATGATGACAACGCCAGGGTCCGAGCACGGCCAGACCGAGGTCGCGATCGGGGATTTGAAAGGTTCGTTCGAGAACTGGGAAACGACAACAGTGGAGCGTGCGATTGCCGCTGCGCGCCATTTTGCTTCCACGGGTCAAGCAGATCCGACTCTGACGTGGTATGCCTCAAAGGACGTGTGCGAACGACGACCATTGGCCTCGTGATTCTCGGCCAGCGCCAATTGACGTCGGCTGCCCGGGCGATGGCTCCCACCCCGGACCGATAGGTTCGTGCTGTGGTGTCTGGGCGAACCGCGAGAATACCGGCGGCCCGGCACCCGACGGCTCATGAGTCCTTTGCATTCAATGGCGGACTGGCAGCAGGCTATTGGAGGACGTCGCAGAAAACTATCCGCTCTCGAGCACCGGATTCGTGTCCTGGATGGAGCGGGTTACTGGCCCGGTCAGCCCGACGAATTAGTTTTCAAATCGTGACTAGGCGAAACCCTGTCATTGCCATAGATTGATCTGACACGTGGCGCATGTTCCACGTTGACTGCAGGGCACGGTCCAAGGGGACGTCACGTGGCACCGGATCCTGTTTCCACCGCACCAATCTCTGGGACAGGACTGACATGGCACCTCGAATTCGTATTGCGTTGCTCGGAACCGTGATGGCCTCGGGCCTGATGCTTAGCCCCTTGGTGGCTCAAGCCTTGCCGCAAGAGGAGGGGTCAATCACCGCGACTGAGAACCCCCAGATGGCTGGCGCGACCGATGGAGATAGCGCAGCGGCAGCTGGGAACACCGAATCGGCCCGAGATTCCGTGCAGCAGTCGGGTGATGCTCTCAGTGCGGGGCAGGATGTGCCGGCTGGCGCCCCACAGATCCCGGAAGACGATCCGGGCACGGCAGAAATGATTGCCACGACCGTCTCCCCGGAGGCTGCGGATTCATCGGTCGTCGAAACGCAGGTTCCCGTTCAGGTTGGTAGGGACGATCTGAGCCTGCCGACCGTGGAAGAAGAAACCGCCGTCACGGAGGAACCCGGCCTAGATGAGTCAGTCCTAATTGACGCTTGGAACGAGACAGGGTCCGGGAACTTGTTCCCGGACCCTGTTAATCGCTGGCGGAGAGTGCTAAGTCTCGTATGTGAACCCAAAACTGAAC